>JAAXUL010001339.1 GCA_013336035.1 Chloroflexales bacterium | reverse complement strand
CAAGCTCACGCTGGAGTCCGGCCTCGCGGCAGATCGCCAGAAAGGCCTCGTCGTCGAGCCCCTCGCCGGCCAGGCGCAGCAGGAAGCGGCCGAAGGCCTCGCGGCGCCACCCCGTGTGCGTCGTGTTCGCTTCGTCCATGGCGTCGCGCGCCCAGCCCGCCACCAGCCGCCGCTCCTCGGCTGTGGCGTGCTCGAGGATCAGGCCCGGCGCCTCCGCGCCCATGTCGATACCGCCGTAGTCCACGTCCCAGCGGTAGATGTCGAACAGTGCGCGGAGCAGGCCCTCGCGCTGCGGGGCGTCAGGGGTGGCGTCGAGGCACTCACTCAGGCCGCCGACGCAGCGGTCGACCACGGGGTGGAACGAGCCCTCCTCGTCGTGGATCTGGGTGTACTGATCGAGCACCGTCTGGGCGATCGTCTGGTAGACGGCGGCGGCGCTTGGCCAGTCGCCGAGGCGGCCGTAGTCGTCGCCGATATCGACCAGAGGCTCGAGGTCGTCGGCGATGCGCGCGACGGCGTGCCAGTCGTCGCCGGCCCCGTGGAACGCGGCGAGGGCCTGGCGGCGGATCACCGGGGCGTCCACAGGCTTGCGTTTGCCGCCAACAGTCGGGAGCGGTAGCTCGAGGAGCGTCTCGAGCTCGGGGTGGCGGGCGAGCATCTGGCGGATGAGCGCGATCAGCTCGGCCTTGTCGCGTCGCTCCAGGGTCGTGTCGAGGGGCTCGACCTCCAGGAAAGCGTCGGGCTCGGCGAGCCAGGCCAGCAGCAGCGCGGCCACGTGCTTGCAGCGCCCGCCGACGGGGCAGCTGCACGTCGATGCGGCGATGCCGCCGCTCGCAGTCAGGGTGGCCGTCACGCGGTAGGGCTCGGCGGCGCTGCCCTGGCAGCGGGCCTTCAGCTCGAGACCGGTGCGACGCTGGTCGAGCAGACGATCGACGTACGGCCGCCCGCGGGCCAGCGAAGTCTCGCCGACCCACGTGAGAATAGCGGCCATCGATAGGCCCACCTCACGGGGCATAGTCACCTCCTGACCAAGGGCCGGAGCGCTCGAGCTTCATGACACGCACGAAGTCGTGGAGCTGCTCACGCATCTCGGCGATCGAGAGCGGCTCGGCCTTTCCGCGCTTCCAGACGGCCCGGTCGAGCGTACTAATCACCAGGTAGTTGTTGCCGACCAGTTCGGGCGTGCGCTGCGCGTGGAGCGCCGCGAGCTGGGCCTCCAGCTCATCCTGGTGCGCGATGAGCAGGTCGCAGCGCGGGCAGTAGTGGCAGGAGAGGGAGCCGGTAGTGCAGGGCTGTGGCGGCGACCCAGGCGTCCTGTGGCGAGATCCGTAAGCCGGCAGCGCTTCGCGCGGCGCGTACAGCGGCCCAGTGGCGGCAGGTGGATGGTGTAGCGCTCCAGAGAGTGTTCGAGCTGCGTGACCCGCGCCTCGCCCCAGTTCCGCATAGCCGCCCCCTGGAAGAGTTCAGCGACAGTCATCACCGCGATGGCGAGCTCCTGGTTGCGCAGATGTGGCGCGTAGAGGTTAGCCCGGGTATCGCGCTTGAAGAGGTAGGAGACGATAGTGGTGTCCTGTGGCACCGTACTTATTGGTCACTCAGACGATCGGCGGCCCGCTGCCGGGCGACATAGTCGTTAATGTCATCGGCCGTCTCATCCTCGGGCCAGAAGTCGGTCGCGAGATCGGCGAGGTCGGTCACAGGTGCGGCACGACGCACCTCTGATGGAATAGCATCACCTGGCTGCTGATAGCCCTGCTGCAATCCGCGCAGCAGCTCCTGGATCAGCTGGAGCTGCTCGACAGGTTGGAGGCGCTGAGCCGCCTCGATTGTTGTCATCCGGCACCTCCTATTGCGCTGGCTCCAATCCATTATATAGTAGGTGTCTGGGGAATGCACGGTGCTCTTGCCGCTCGCATCACGCTCATTATCCTGCTTCAGGATAGCCCTAGCCCCGCGCCTCAGCGGTGAGCTCCCAGAGATCCGTATCGGGGTTGTAGCCCTTCGCCGAGCTGCCGCCGAGGGCGTGTGGCGCGAGGATGCCGGCGTGCTTGAGCACGCTCTTGTACTGGAAGAAGGTGGTCGAGCGGAAGTGCTGCGGCTGCACATTGTGCCAGAGGATCTGGCCGTCGTCGCCGGTGAGCGCCGGCACGGCCTCAGGCTTGAAGAAGACCGCCGGGGTCAGGGCCCGGTCGCGCTCGGCGCTGAGCAGGACGAGGGCGGGGCGGCGGACCAGCGGGCCGACCTCTACGGCCTGGGCGCCACGCTGTACTGCTGGCCGGCGAGCCCCCGGCGGACGCCCTGGCGCGGGCGGTGGCCCGGCTCGACGGCGACCCCGACCCGCT
>JAAXUL010001338.1 GCA_013336035.1 Chloroflexales bacterium | reverse complement strand
CTGTGGGGCCGGCCTGGGCGCCGGGGACGGCGCCACCGACGCCGGGGCCGGGCTGGGCGGGGGCGGCGGCACGGGCTCGACCTTCACCTGCTTCACCGCGCCGGTGATGGCGCTCCACCAGGAGTTCGGGTCGGCCCACTTGGTCGGGGCCGGCACGAAGATCGGCGGGTTCCGCTTGAAGTCGAGCCAGCGGCTGAACTCGGTGTTGATCTCGCTCATCTTCGCCGCGTCGCCGCCCTGGTCGGGGTGATACTGGCGGGCCAGCTGCTTGCGGAGCGCCTTGGCCTCATCCTCGGAGGTCGTAGTGGGGTCGGGGAAGTACTTGAACATGACGCGCCTCACGAATGCCGCAGCCCGCCCCGACGTGGGGCGGGCTGCGGGGGGCTACGACGATAGGCTAGGCGGCGATGAGAGACCGGCCGCGCTCCAGGGCGACCTTCTGCTCAGCCCGCCAGGCGGCGGTGGCTGGGATGACCTCGGGCTCGGCGCCGGGGGCGCGGATCTCGAAGCGGGCGCCCTTGCCGGTGATCATCACCACCTGCACCCCGCCCTCGTCCAGCAGCACCTTCTCGGGGCCGGGCGTGCCGGCCTGCTTGGCGACCGGCGCGGGCGCGCTGACGCCGAGCATCTTGGCAGCGGCCTTGAACGCTCGGTCGGCCAGGGCCACGCGGGTCCCGCTGAACTGCTCTGTGCTGACGCCCTGGCCGTTCACCAGGACGCGCACGAAGACAACCCCCAGCGTGGAGCCCAGCGGGCGGGCGACGCGCTCGACGCGCAGCGTCTCGCCGGCGGCGTTCTGGCCCTCGACGTGGTGCAGGACCACCATCTCAGACAGGTTCTTGAAGCTGCCCATCGTCGTGCTCGATTCGTTGTGCGTTGTGCGGTTTGAGGGTCGGGAGGCGGCGTGCTAGGAGTGATTGTTGCAGTAGCTATTCCAGTTTGGGAGCCGCTCCGGGGCGTTGTCGAGGATCTCGTTCAGCTCGTCGGTGCCCAGGTTGGGGTCCAGCGCAAGCCGCTCGGCCTCGTGGTCGAGCTCGTAGCCGGGGCGGCAGGAGCCCATGACGGGCGAGTTGTACCAGACGGTCAGCTGCGCCTCGATCCAGTGGGGGTGGTTGCGGGCCTTCAGCGCGTCGGCGAGGCGCAGCGCCGCGGGCGTGGCCAGCCGGCGCAGCTGCTGCTCGACGAACGCGAGATAGTCCTGGCCGGAGCCGAACTCGCGGACGTACTGCCAGGCGCTCAGGCGCTCGTCGATTGCGTCGGGGTCGGTGGGGATGGGCGCGAAGGCTGGCGGAAGCATGGTGCACATGGCTGAACCTCTGGAGACGGCGCCGCCGCCCCGTGGAGGGCGGCGGAAGGATAGCGGCTGGGAGGGACTAGGCGGCCTGGGCGACCTCGAAGCCCGACTTCTTGCCGCGCACGATGGCGTGGAAGGCCTTGCCGGCCGAGTGGGCACGGCGCAGGCGGTTGAACTCGCCCAGCGTGACGGCGGTGTAGATGAACACCCGGCCCGACGTGAACACGACCGTCAGCTCGTGGCGCTTGGTGCTGTAGCCGACCTGGGCGATGAAGCTCGAGGCGACCGGGTGGAGCTTGGCGGCCATCCGGGGGTCGCGCACGACCACCGTGGGCTCGGGGGTCACACCCGCGAGGGCCTGCGCGGCGGCGATGACCACCTTGCGCTCGCTCTGCCACTGGCGGGTGGCGATGACGACCTGGGCGACCTGGCCGTCAACCGAGATCTCGAACCGGGGCTTGCTGCCCGTAACCATCAGGGCCTCGACGTTGGCGTGCTGGAAGATGCTGGTGATTGTGGCGGCCATTGGAGGGCTCCTTACTGGTGTGCGGACCTTTTCTCTCACTCCCTTATTATAGCACAACAGCGCTCAAATGTCAATGACAAGTATGTCACCCTGATGCATCAGGACGCGATACGGGCACTGATAAGAGGCGGAAAGAGTTTACACCGGGTCGGCGTCCTCGGCCTTCGGCAGCAGGTACGGCGAGCCGTAGGTCGAGACTCGGTCGGGGTCGCGTGGCACCAGCTTGCCCGCGCGCTGGAGCTTGCGGCGGGCCTTCTGCCATGCGCGGAGGCTCTTGCCGATGTCGGGCGCCAGGTCGAAGGCACTGCGCAGGTCGCCGTAGGCGTAGGCGACGCGCAGGACGGCGCCGCAGTTCGGGCAGGCGAAGATGACCTTCCCGTGTTGCGTTTCGTAGAACGCGAAGTGCCGGTTGTGGACCCGCGTGAGGATGGCGTTGTGGTCATCGCTCCATACCGGATGGCCGCAAAAGTGATAGAATTTCATTGAGTCTGGTGAGCGAGTTAGGCGACGGCGGCCGGCGCTGA
>JAAXUL010000500.1 GCA_013336035.1 Chloroflexales bacterium | reverse complement strand
CGGCTCCTCGACGGCCACGAAGGCGGTGTGGGCGCTGAGCAGCCCGTGCTCCAGGGCCAGGGCCTTCGCCTCCTCGTCACAGGCCCCGGCGCGAGCCCCGTCGAGGCGGGCGGCGTCCTCGAGGGCCACGAGCCGGGCGCGGGCCCAGAGCTTCGGGAGGGCCGCCCAGGCCCCGTGGCGGTCGGGCGTGGCGGCGGGCAGGGTGACCTCCAGCTGCTCGCTGAAGGTGCCGCGGGCGGTGCGCCCGCTGACCGTCACGCTGGCGTGCTGGTCGCGCGGGCCCATGTAGCGAGCCAGCAGCACAAGGGGCTGGCCAACGTAGAGGTCGGGCAGCGGCTCGGGCAAGGCATCGGCGATGGCGGCGCCGCCCCAGTCGACGCTCAGGTCGCGGACAAGGGGCAGGGAGGCGCGGCGCTGGAAGCGCTGCACAGCGGGCTCGATGGGCTCGCCGGGCATGATGTACTCGGCGCTGCCGCGGCCCACGGCGGCCAGCCGGTCGAGGAGGAAACGGTTGACGGCCGAGCCGACGCCGAAGGCGAAGACGCGGGCCTCGTTGAGCCTGCTGGCCAGGGCGCGGATCACCCCATCCTCATTGCCGACGGCGCCATCAGTGAGGAAGACGACCACGCGCAGGCGATCAGGGTCGCGCGGCTGGTCAAGGGCAGCGCCGAGGGCGCCCACGATCTCGGTGCCGCCGCGGGCCTCGATGCTGGAGATAAAGGTATCGGCGGCGTCGACGCTCTGCTGGGCGAAGGCCAGGGGCGTAGGGGCGAGGCGCTCGACGTGATTATCGAAGGGGAAGATGTTGAAGCTGTCGCCCGGGTTGAGGGCGCGCAGGCAGGCGCGCAGGGCGTTGCGGGCCTGGGCGATGCTCTCGCCGCCCATCGAGCCGCTGCGGTCAAAGACAAAGAGCAGCTCGCGGGGCAGCACCTCGTCAGGGGCGGGCACGGCCCGTGGGGTGAGCATAAGCAGGGCCGCGCCCGGGCGCCCGGCCTCGCGGTAGGCGAAGGCCGCGGCGGCGTAGCCCGCGCCCGCGGGGCGGTAGCGCAGCACCACGTCGCGGTTGGGCACCGCCGTGGGGTCGCGCAGCGTCGCCACCGAGCGCCCGCGCTCCTCGTGGATCTCCATGTCAAGGCCGGCGCAGGTCACCTCGGCGAGGAGACCGAGGTCGAGGCTGACCCGCAGGCTGAGGGTGTGGCCGGCGACGCCCTCGGGGAGCAGGGGCACGACGCCGTCGCGCGGGGTGGCGGGCTCGCCGGCGGGCACATAGCGGGGCAGCACGACGGTAGGGATGGCAAGGGTGAACCAGCCGTCGTCAAAGGGCACCTGGCTGAAGAAGCGCAGGCGGGACTCGACCACCTCGCCTGGCTGGAGGTTAGCCAGCTCGACGCTGAACAGGTTGGGGCGATCCTGGGTGACGAGGGCGGCACCGGCGCCGCGGGCGGCGGCCTCGCGGTAGGTGGCCTCGGCCTCGGCCCGCTCGCGCACCTGGCCGCGGATCACCCGCTCGCCGATGCGCAGCTCCAGCTCGCTCACAGCGGCCTCGGCGGGGAGGGGGAAGATATAGAGGGCGTCGATAGGCGCGCTATGCGTGTTGCGGAAGCGCTGGGCGACGATAGTCTCAGCCAGAGGCCCGGCCACCTCAGCGCTGATCGCCGTATGCTCAAGGGGTACGGGCGGCAGCGCCTCATCGAGTGGGAGCAACATCCCGCCACGCAAAGGGGCGTCGGGGGCAAGCTCAGGTCGTGCCATCACGGACCTCCTTTACGGTTGCCTGGAACTGCACGGAATTATTGCACGGGCGTAGGGTGGAGGCAAGGGCAAAGCGGCCTCTCTTGCATCCCACTTCACAAAAGGTTACCATAGCGGGCCATGCTGCCGACACTCCGTCTCCTCGTCTTGCTCTTGCTCGCGGCGCCGCTGATCGCGCTCTCGGCATTTGGGCCGGGGCTGATCTGGGTCGCCCTGCTCTATCTGGCGGCAGTGGCCGGGCTGGCGGTGACCGACGCCGCCCTGGCCGCCCGGCCGGCCCAGATCGAGGTCGAGCGGGTCCACGACCCGCAGCTCTCGCTGGGCGCCGAGAACCTGGTGACGGTGATCCTGGCCAACACCACGCCGCGGCCGGTGACCTTCACCCTGCGCGATGAGCACCCGCACGAGTTCCCGGCCGACGCCCGCTTCCTGAGCGGGACGATCCCGCCATACGACGTGTACGAGGCCCGCTACCATGTGCGGCCCCTGCGGCGGGGCGACTACCGCTTCGGCGACGTGGTGGCGCGCTACCGGGGGCCGCTGGGGACGATCAGGCGCCAGGCCCGCTACGAGCTAGCGGCCGAGGTGAAGGTCTACCCCAATGTGCTAGAGCTAAAGAAGTACGACCTGCTGGCGCGCAAAGGGCTGCTGCACGAGATCGGGCTGCGGGTCTCACGCGTGCGCGGGCCAGGGGGCGAGTTCGAGCGGCTGCGCGACTACACGGCGGACGACGAATTTCGGCGCATCAGCTGGAAGGCGACGGCGCGGCGCGGCAAGCCGATCGCGGTCGAGTACGAGACCGAGCGCAGCCAGCAGGTGGTCTGCGTGATCGACTGCGGCCGGCTGATGGCCCCGCCGGTGGGCGAGCTGGCGCGGCTCGACTATGCGGTGAACACCGCGCTGATGCTGAGCTATGTGGCGGGGCTGCGGGGCGACCATGTGGGGATGCTGGCCTTCGCCGACGAGGTGCGGGCCTACCTGCCGCCCAGGCGGGGCAAGCCGCAGTTCCAGGCCCTGCTCGAGGCCCTCTACAACCTGCAGCCTGAGCCCGTCGAGGCGGACCACGGGGCCGCGCTCGGCTACCTGGCGCGGCGGCAGCGGCGGCGGGCCCTGATTGTGCTCTTCACCGATCTGGCCACGCCCGAGGCGGCGGGGCCCCTGGTGACCCACCTGACGCGCCTGGCCCGTCACCACCTGCCGCTCTGCGTGACGGTGAGCGACCCGTTCGTGAGCGGCGCGGCCGGCCAGCCGGTGGCCAGCGGCGCCGACCTGTACCGGCGGGCCGTGGCCGAGCAGCTGCTCGACGAGCGCCGGGCCCTGCTCGACCGGCTGCAGCGGGCCGGCGTGCTGACCGTCGACGTGCCGGCCGACCGGCTGAGCGCGGGGGTCGTGAACACCTACCTGCGCCTGAAGGCGCAGGGCCGGCTGTAGCTGCACAGACGTCGTGGGCGCCTGTACGCCTGGCGCTAGTCCCCGGAGACCTTCACGGTCGGGGCGCCGCTCTGCCGCCTCAGCTCGTCGCGGATCTCGGCGAGCAGCCTGACGTCGTCGGCGACGGCGTCCGGGGGGGCGAGCCTGGCGAAGACGCTGGCGAACGGGCGCACGACAAAGAAGTAGATCACGAAGGCCTTGATCACAAAGCTGACCACGGCCGAGAGAAAGATCCCGACCGGGAAGCCAATGAAGGTGGCCTGGACAAGGTTCTCGGCGCCGGCCGCGCCAAGGGCAATCGCGAGCAGCGGATCGACGAACGAGGCGATGAAGCCGTTCACTACATCATTGAAGGCAGCGCCAACCACTACGGCCACAGCAAGATCGACCACATTTCCCCGGAGCAGGAAGTCACGAAACCCCTTAAGCATTGATCACTCCATCTGGGCTGCGCAATACCTACGTACGTTGCCCCTACAACAATTCTAGCCGATAACTTGTGACCTGTGGGTACGGCCTTGTTGAACAGTTCTTAACGGAGCGTTGCGATCAGTTTTCGCCAGACGGGGGGTGGGGCTGCTATTCTGAGCAAGACATCACAAATTGCGACCGTTAGATTCGGCCTGAAAGGTATCTCTCATGGCTCGCCCGAAACGTCCCCCGCACCCGATGCTCAAGGTGGCGCGCGATCACCTGAAGCAGCTCGACGCGGAGCTGCGCGACGAGCCGATCCACCTGCGTATGCTCGACGGCCCTCCAGGGGCGCCACGCTACGCCGTGTATGTCGGCGCCTGTGAGCGCGACGGCCCCTGCCCCTACGGCGTCGAGCACATCACTCCGTGTCCCGTGCTCGACTGCGATCTGCGCCACTCGCTGCGGCTGCTGCTCGACCGCGAGGGCAATCTGATCGAGGTGCTGCGTAGCGGTGTACGCTGGACGGCCTAGCCGCCGGCGCGCCCACTGACATAGTACCCCACCGGGCGCACCCCGCCCGCTACCCTACCACGGAACGGAGAACTCGCATGGACACCGTACGCGTCTGGATGAGCGCCCCCCCTGTCGTGGCCCGCGACACTATGACCCTGCCGCAGGCGCGGCAGCTGCTCACCGAGCTGAATATCCGCCGCCTGCCGGTGGTCGACAGCAAGGATGAGCTAGTGGGCATCGTCACCGAGGGCGACATCAACCGTATCTCTGACTCAGCCGAGGGCGACCTCGCCGAATATAATCTGTACTACCGGGTCAAGGATCTGCCGGTGCGCGAGTTTATGCGCCGCCCGGTTATGACCGTGACGCCTGAGACCCGACTGTGCGGGGCGGCCCAGCTGATGATCGCCAACCACATCCACGGCGTGCCTGTGGTCATTGGCAAGCGCGTGATCGGCGTGGTCACCGTCTCGGATCTGCTGCGCTGGATGGTCGGCTCCGAGGAGGACGCCGGCACGGTGCCGATGAGCGCCCAGTCGGCGGCCCGCGACTAACCCGGCTGGAGGCTGGCGATCCCCGGGTCGCTAATCTCCGGTGGTTCCGCTCCGGCAGTTACGATGAGGTTGCTGCAAGGAGGTTCGTATGTATCGCCACATTCTCGTTCCGCTCGACGGGTCGGAGCTAGCAGAGCAGGTTCTGCCCCATGTGCACGCCCTGGCGGCCAATGAGGGCACGACCAGAATCACGCTGCTGCGGGCCGTTCCTCCTATCTTCACCACGAGTGTTGACTACAGCGGGATGCTCGCCACAACGGCCGCCGACGCCTTAGAGAACCTCGAGAGCGAGGCACGCGAGTACCTCGAGCGCGTCGCGGCCCAGTTCCGCACCGAGGGCTACACCGTGCGCGTCGAGGTGAGCGCCATGCCCGCCGCCGAGGCCATCCTCGACTACGCCGAGAGCCAGCACGCCGACCTTATCGCCATCGCCACCCACGGCCGCAGCGGGATCAGCCGCTGGGTCTTCGGCAGCGTGACCCAGAAGGTCGTCCAGACCGCGCCCGTGCCGGTGCTGGTGATCAGGCCCAAGCAAGCCCACGCATAGCCATCCTTCGCGAATGAGCGAATGGCGCCTCAGGTTGGCCGCCATTCGCTCATTCGCGTTCTACATATTCGCTAGCCTCGGCGCCCGCGAGAGCACCTCGCTGCCGCCCTCGGTGATCAGGGCCAGGTCCTCGATGCGGACGCCACCCCAGCCCTCGAGGTAGATCCCCGGCTCGACGCTGGTGACCATGCCAGGGCGCAGGGGCGCGCTGCCGGCGCCGGGCAGGGCGCGCCGCAGCTGCGGCCACTCGTGGATATCAAGGCCGACGCCGTGGCCGAGGCCGTGGCCGAACTGCTCGCCGTAGCCCGCGGCGGCGATATAGTCGCGGGCCAGGGCGTCGGCCTCGTGGGCGGGCAGGCCGGGGCGCAGGCCGGCGATAGCGCGGCGCTGGGCCTCGGCCACTAGCGCGTAGATCTGCCGAAAGCGGGCCTCGGGCTCGCCGAGGATGATCGTGCGGGTCAGGTCGGCGTGGTAGCCGCCAACCCTGGCGCCCATGTCGATGATGATCGGCCGCCCGCTGCCGAGAGGCTCGTCGCCGGGGGTCGCGTGGGGCTGGGCGGCATTGGGCCCGGCGGCCACAATGCTGGGGAAGGAAAGAGCGTCGGCGCCGCCCACGCGCATAGCCACCTCGAGCATCCAGGCCGCCTGGCGCTCGGTGGTCTCGGGCGTCAGACGCTCGGCAACGGCGGTGAAGGCCGCGTCGGTGATCGCGATAGCCCGGCGCAGCGTCGCCAGCTCCTCGGTGTCCTTCAGCTCACGCAGGGGCTCGACCACACCCTCGACGGGGTCGAGCGCGACAGCGTCGCCCATGGCCGCGGCCAGACTCTGATACTCGGCCACGGTGGTGTGGGCGGCCTCAAAGGCGACGCGGGCGAGCCCCAGCTCGGCGGCGGCCTCTCTGAGCAGATCGGGGAAGGGGCGGCCCGGGTTAACGACCTGGCGCAGCGTGAAGGCGGGGGCCTCGCGGGCGGCCCGCAGCGTGTAGCGGCCGTCGGTGAAGAGCAGGGCGGCCGCGGG
>JAAXUL010001337.1 GCA_013336035.1 Chloroflexales bacterium | reverse complement strand
CTCGTTCCTGCTGGCCGCCACCCGCGTGCTCATGCGGTCGCGGCTCTCGGCGGAGCAGGCCCTTGACCTGCTGCGCGAGTACAGCCCGACGGCGCCGGCCTGGCAGCTGGCCGAGATGTACCTGGTGCAGGCGTATCTCGAAAACCTCGCCGCCGATCATCAGCTGAACCAGGGCCCGCTCGCTAGTCTCGGCCAGGCGGGCCTCGCCGACGCTGGCGCCGCCGCGCAGCACCACGGCCCGGTCGCAGATATGGAAGACCTCGTCCATGCGGTGCGAGACGAAGATCGTGGCCCGGCCCTGCCGCTTCCAGTCGGCGATGAGGTGGAAGAGGCGGGCGACCTGCTGGCTGTCGAGGCTCGAGGTGGCCTCGTCGAGGATGAGGAGGCGGGGCTCGAGGCTGATGGCCTTCAGGATCTCGACGATCTGGCGCTCGTCGGGGGTGAGCTCGGCGACCAGGGCCTCGGGGGCGAGGTTGGGGCCCGTGGCACCGGCGAAGAGCTCGATCAGGGCGGCCGCCCGGGCGCGGACGCCGCGGGCGCTCACTGTGCCGGCGAGGCCCAGGGGCTCGTGGGTCAGCCAGATATTGGCGGCGACCGTCATATCGGGGATGAGGCTGAGCTCCTGGTAGACGGCGCCGATCCCCGCCCGCCGCGCCTCCTGGGGCGAGCGGAAGCGGATCTCGCGGCCGTCGAGGCGCATCACGCCGCCGTCGGCGCTGGCCACGCCGGTGACGATCTTGCTCAGCGTGCTCTTGCCGCTGCCGTTGGCGCCGAGCAGCGCCAGCACCTCGCCGCCGGACACGCTCAGCGACCCGTCGGAGAGGGCGACCACGCCGCCGTAGCGCTTGACCAGATGCTCGGCTGTGAGCGTCATGGGAGCGAATCCTGGCTGCTGCTTTTCGCCAAAGCAGCAGCCACATACAGCTACTCGAAGAAACCGTCTGCCGTCGCCTGGTCGATGATGCCGTCGAGCACGTACGAGGCGGGCTGGTCCTTGATCTTGTCGTACTCGGCCTGGAAGTTCTCGTCGCTCACCTCGCCGGGGATAGGGACGTAGAGCGAGTTGCTGAACGGCCCGGCGAGAACGTCGGCCTTGAGCTGCTTGCCCTGGAGCAGGTTGAGGGCCACCAGCAGGCCGCTGGCGGCGATGCCGGGCGGGTTGACGACGCCGTAGGACTTGAAGTCGGGGTGGCTCTGCTTGACCTCGTTCCAGAGCTGCATATAGCCGGCGCGGGCCTCGCCGGCCACCACGGGCCACTCGCTCGGGTTGGCCGACTGGATAGCCTGGAGCACGCCGAGGGCCATGCCGTCCTGGGTCCACACGCCATCGATATTCGGCTGCGAGGCGAGCAGGTTGGCCATCGTCTGCTGTCCGGTGGCCTGGTCCCAGTTGGCGTTGGCCACGTTCAGCACGTTGATGCCGGGGTTGGCCGCGAAGACCTCCTTGACGCCGTTGTAGCGGGCCTCGTTGGCGGGGTGGCCGGCGATGCCGTTGATCACCACCACGTCGCCCTTGCCGCCAAGTGTGTCGACGAGCCACTGCGCGCTCATGCGGGCCCACTCGGTCTGGTCGATCACCACATTGACCGCCGAGGGCTCCGCGATCTCCTGGTCGATAGCGATCACGACGATGCCGGCGTCGGTGGCCTCTTTAATCACGCTGTTGAGGCCGGTCTGCGAGTTCGGGTTGATGATGATCGCGTCGACGCCGCGGTTGATCAGGTTGCGGATCTGCTGGGTCTGGCCCTGCACATCGGTGTCGGCGCTCTCGATCACGAGATCGTTGGTGAGGCCGGCAGCCTTATACTCAGCGTTAGCCTTCTCCAGATCATCGAGCATCTGTGTGCGCCACTCGCTGCCGACGAAGCCGTTCGAGACGCCGATGGTGAAGGGGCCGCTGCTGGCGCCCCCTGTGGCGGGGGCGGTAGGCTGTGGGGCGGTGGATGTAGACTCTGGGGCGGCCGTGGACTCTGGCTCCGGGGCCGCGGTGGGCGCTGCGGCGGCGACAGTAGGCGCTAAGGCGGGCGTGCCAGTGGCCTCCGCGGCCGGCGGGCTGGCGGGCTGGCCGCCGCAGGCCGCCGCGAGGGCCGCGAGCAGGCCGATCAGGAGCGACATAGCCGTGAGACGTACCGTGCGAGACATGGGACCTCCTTAGGGGTAGCACACGCGCTCGACTGTGAGCACGTACTCAAGCGCCAGCGCCACCGTCCCGATGACGCGGGCGTCGAGACCGAGAGAAGCCGACCAAGCCCGCAGGTCGCGGGCGGAAGACCGCTCGTAGCTCAGCTCTCTGGAGCCGCCGGCGGGGCGTTGCCGTACATCGGGCGCGCCGCATAGGTCGGCGCGGC
>JAAXUL010001336.1 GCA_013336035.1 Chloroflexales bacterium | reverse complement strand
CTAAATTCCGAAAATTTCCTAGAGTGGTTTGGATTCCGTATTCAACTCTTTCGTGCGATCATGGCTGGCATCGCGGCAGTCTCGATCATCAGTTCCCTGCGCGCGTTCGAGGTGGAGCCTACTCGGCAGGCAGGGGATGCCTTGCAGCGGGCCGTCATCGCCTCGCGCGTACAGCTGACCGTCTCTGAGCTTGGCGATGCACCGCCCCTCGCAACCAACGTGCTCTTCAGCCCGGACGGCACGCTAGGCCTGGCCGCCCCCTTCAGTTTCACCTCCCCGCTGACAACGACGGTCTTTGACACCACGACCGGAGCCGTGCGGTACACCATCCCCGGCTGGACGCCCAACCTCAGCTGGCCCGACCCGCAGTATCTGCTGACCGAGCATCCCCCTGGCGAGAACCTCACGCTGACAACCTGGGAGCTAGGTGGGGCGGAGCCACGTGCCGTATCGGCCGTCACGCTGCCGGTGGCCTTCGCGGATCTGTTCTGGTATAATGTGAGCCCGGATCGCACCATGATTGCCGTGAGCCAGAGGGACCGCCCCGTCATCGTCTACAGCATGGAGGACGGGCGCGAGGTCTTCGTCACCGATCAGGCCGGGGCCCAGCTCAACAACCCCGCCTTCAGCCCAGACGGCCGCTACCTGGCCGCGACCGCCGCCGATTACGGCGTGCGCGTCTGGCAGCGCTCGACGGGCGTCGGCGGCGAAGCGACGTTCACCCCCGCCTACGGGACCGATGTGCGGCCCCTGCGCGGCGCGACGACCGACGTGAGCTTTCTCGCCTTCAGCCCTGATGGCAGCCACCTGGCGGCAGCTGTTTTCGACGGGACAGTGCTGGTCTGGGATCTTGGGGTCGCTAGGGAGGCTGAGACGAGCGATCTGACGGCGGGGCAGACCGACCCGCGCCTGCGCTACAGGCTACGTGGCCATACCAACGATGCCCGCTTTGTCGCCTGGAGCCCGGACGGATCGCGGCTCGCCTCGAGCAGCCAGGATCGCAAGATTATCATCTGGGACGTGCAAACCGGGGCACAGCAGATGACCCTCGCCGGGCACACGAACTCCGTCAGCCTGCTCAGCTTCAGCGCCGACGGCACGCGCCTGCTCAGCGGAAGCAATGACAACAGTGTGCGGGTCTGGGATGTCACCCCGGCATATGAGCTACGTGCCTTTGCTGCGGCACCGGCGACCACCACGAACTTCTGGCAGCCGATGGCGCTGAGCCGCGACGGCCGGCGACTGATCGCTGGAAGCCCGGAGTGGCCGGCGACACTGACAGTCTTCGACGCGACGAGCGGCGCGCCGCTCGTGGAGCTCCCGACCGGCGACGACCGCAGCGCCGGGGTGGCACTGAGTGCCGACGGCAGCCGCGCTGCAACCGCTAGCGCCGACCCCGAGTTTCCCGGGCATGATGGCAGCGCCGCGCCGTCGGTTGCAGTGTGGGATACGGCCACCGGCGAGCTGATTCGACGCTTCCCATCGCCAAGGGGCTTTTTAGCGGTCGCCCTAAGCCCTGACGGCGCCCGCGTGGCGGCCACCGGGTTCGACGCGAGCGTCCAAGTCTGGGAAGTCGCCGGCGGACAGGCGCACATCCTGGCCAGTGCAGACGAGGCGATCCAGCGCTGGCCGATCGCTTTCAGCCCGGACGGCAGCCGTATAGCCGCTTCTTCAGCCAGCAGGACCGGGAATGCGAGCCACATTGATGTCTGGAACACTGCCGACGGTCGCCACCTGCTCCGCCTCGAGCGGCATGACGACAACATCTTCAGCTTGGCCTTCGACCATGACGGAGGCCGTCTGGCCAGCGTCAGCCGCGACGGCACGGCGAAGATCTGGGATCTGAGCGACGGATCACTGCTCCAGGTGATGACAGGCCATACCAGTACCGTGATGGGCGTCGCCTGGAACCCCGATGGCACCCAGATCGCATCGGCCGCCTTCGACTCGACGATCCGGCTGTGGGATGTCGCGACAGGCCAGGAGCTTCGCAGCTTCGCGAGCCCCAGTGGGCCAAGCGACGTGGCTTTCAGCCCTGACGGGAAGCAGCTCTATGTCGCCAGCGTCGACGGTCTCGTACGGGTCTACCTGACTAACCTCGACGACCTTGTCGCCCTGGCCCGCACGCGGGTCACCAGGGGCCTCACCGACGAGGAGTGCCGGGTCTATCTCCACACTGATAGGTGCCCAGAGGTGCCGACACCTGCCGAGAAATAGGGCAGACGTCCTGGCCAACCCTCGGTAATGCGCGCTACCGCGCGCCAGAGCCCTTTCCAATGCGCTTTTCAGCATCAGGAAGGGTTCTGGCGTATTTCGGCACCGCGTATCGCTTGATAGCCCTGGAACTT
>JAAXUL010000047.1 GCA_013336035.1 Chloroflexales bacterium | reverse complement strand
CGCCGCCGACGGGCTGGGCGCCGAGCAGCTCACCCGGGCGATCGACCTCTCCCTCAACAAGTACTGCTCGGTACGCGCCTCGCTGCGGCCTGAGATCGAGGTCACGTTCGAGGGCGGCCCGGGGAGCCACACCGACCATCACGGGGGCTTGCTGGGGCTGCTGGCGCGGCTGGGCCCCCGTCGGCTCCCGCTCATCCTCCACCCCGACTGCTGGCGCGACCGCAAAGCGGTCTTCCCCAACGGCGCTGAGCTGCACCTCCCGGCTCCCACCCTCGCGGACCTGGAGCAGGAAGGCGTCGATGTCCTGGAGCACCGCGACCCCTCGCTCGTCCTCGATGGCCAGGTGCTGGTGACGGGGCAGGTGGCGCGCGTGACGACCTTCGAGCACACGATCGGTCAGCCCCTGGCTCACTTCTACCCACCCGAGGAGGTGGCCGCGGGGCTCCCCGCGACCGCCCTCGCGACCACGGCCACGACCGGGCGCTACGCCGGGGAGGGCTGGCGGGTGCGCCAGGATGGCAGCCGCCTCTTGCGTCCTGGCCGAGAACAAACGCTCGCCAGCCCTGAAGCACAGGGCTGACAGGTGCGTAAAGCGCCGATCACGAAGCTTTGGGCAACAAGCCGAGCGCGCGCGCGGCTGCTACCGCCTCCCGGCGGCGGCGCACGCCCAGCTTGCCAAAGATCGTGCTGATATGTTTCCGCACCGTGTTGGGCGCGATCATCAGCTGCGCTGCGATCTCTTTGTCGGACCAGCGTTCCACCAGGAACGCCAGGATCTCGTGCTCGCGGCGGGTCAACAGCTCCGGCAGGTGCGGCACCGGCGCCGCGGGTAGCGGAGGCGTCTTCGGGGCCAGCGTGTGGGCATGGGTCAGCAACCGCCGTACGGTAGTCGTCTCACGGCCCTGCGCATCCAACGTTTGCAAGAGGCGTTTCAGGCCTGGCCCCTTATCCAAGAAGGCCCAGATCAGGCCGCGTGGGAGCGCGACCTGCACGGCCTGCTCCAGGATGTCGAGTGCCTCACCGATGCGCCCCTGGGCCTGTCGCAGGCAGGCCTGGAGTGCCAGACAGTGGGTCAACAGCGGCATGTTGTGTCGCGGCGCGACTTCGGCCAGACAGGCGACAAGTACCGCGTCAGCCTCCGCAAGCGCCTTCGCCCCACCTGCCGCGAGCAAGGCCTGAACCCTGCTCAGCCGCGGCGTCGCCGTCCACAGGCTCAGCCCGAGATGGATATCGGGCTCGATCCGCTCCGCTGCCCGCAGCGCCGCGGCGACATCGCCGCGGGCCAGCGCGACCCACGTTGCGGCCCCCGCCGCCTGGTGGCGTAGGAAGCGCCCACCAACCTCGGCGACATATGACCAGGCGGCCTGCTCGTAGCCCGCGGCGAGCTCCACGTCGCCCGTGGCGATGGCGATCAGGGTCAGGGTGACCAGGCTGCCCATGTAGGTC
This sequence comes from Chloroflexales bacterium, assembly GCA_013336035.1. Lineage (GTDB taxonomy): Bacteria > Chloroflexota > Chloroflexia > Chloroflexales > Chloroflexaceae > CAIWXH01. Next base: position 16,924 of record JAAXUL010000047.1, on the reverse strand, counting down.
GCACCATTGGCCTGGTCTTTATGCCGCACCACCGTGCGATAGTGCGCTGCCGCAACGCTCAGCTCCCCGCGCTCGTAGGCGGCGCCGGCGAGGAAGGCCTCGGCATAGCAGCGCCAGATGGGATCGAGGTCGGCGGCGCTGGCGAGGTCGAGGAGCTGACGGGCCTCGCGGGCGGTGGCGTCGAGCTCGCCCGCCTGCATCTGGATCCCGCAGCGGCAGAATCTGGCCGCCGCCGCGCGTGCAGGGTCCGCGCCGCCCATCATAAACCTATCCACCAGCTGCAGCGCTTCGTCGGGTCGCCCGAGCGCAACCAGGGCCTGGCCGAGCAGTATGAGCGCCTGGACTGCCACCCACGGCGATGGCCCCTGCGTCAGGGCCGCGCGCAAAGCGGCGGCGGCCTCGGCGGCCCGGCCCTCCCAGAAGTGTAACGATCCCCAGAGCACGGCGCGATCGGCCGCAAAGCCGGGCCATAAGGGCGCGTCGCTCTGCCCATCCTCGTCCGCCAGCAGCGCGTCAAGCTGCCGCAAGTGTGCCGCGAGGGCGTCCAGGTCGAGGGTGAGTGTGGCGCGGCGCGCCTGGAGCAGGAGCAGGGCCGGCCGGCGCGCAACGAGCGTGGCGGGGAGCAGGCCGAGCCAGGCGTCGGGCGGCAACGCGCGCTGGTCACGCCCAAGGGTGGGCAGGAGCAGGCGCTCGACCACCTCGGCGGCGGACGTCTCCGCGCCAGCCGCGAGGTAGTGACGCACCGCTTCCTCGAACAAGCCCTCCGCCTCGAGCCAGCGCGCCGCGCGCAAACCGAGGACGGTGATGGCCTCCGGAGTCATCTGGAGGCGCTGCCGGCGTAGCAGGAGGTCACGGAACAGGCGGTGGAAGCGGTGCCAGCGCCCCTCGCCATCGAGTGGGATGACCAGCAGATTGGCGTGGAGCAGCCGGTTGATGCGCTCCTCGGCGCGGATAAGATCGTCTGGCGCTCCCAGGAGGGCCGCACAGAGGCCGGCGCAGAACTGCTCCGGCACGGCGAGGGCCATGAGCGCCTCCTGGATGGGCGCCGGCTGTCGGTCGAACAGCTCCTCGGCGAGGTACGGTGCGACCTGACGCTGGGCGATCCCGGTGATCGGCCTGGACGCATCAGCCTCCTGGTGGGCAAGGGCGGCCAGCTGGAGCGCGATCGCCCAGCCCTCGGTCTCCTGCTGCAAGCTGGCGCTGAGCGCGGCGCTGGGCGCGTGACCGAGCAGCCTGGTCAGCAGGGCGTCTGTCTCGTCAGGGGTGAAGCAGAGGTCGTTTGCCCGCAGCTCGATCAGCTGCTGTTCGGCGCGCAGGCGTTCCAGTGGGAGCGGCGGGTCCACCCGGCTCAGGATCACGATGTGGCAGGCCGGGGGCAAATAGCGCAGCAGGTAGGCGACCGCCTGGTGGATCTCCTCCGACCGCACGGTGTGATAGTCATCCAGAATCAGGGTGATGCCGCTGGGGAGGGCGCTCAGATCGACCAGGAGCGCCTGAAGGGCCAGGTAGAGCGGTGGCGGCTCCTGGGCCGTGAGGAGCGGAAGGGTGTGGGCGAGCGGCTGGGGGTACACCCGCTCGAGCGCGCCGGCGACATAGGCCAGAAAGCGCAGGCCATGCTGATCATGCTCGTCGAGCGTCAGCCATGCAAAGGATGAAGGATGAGGGTTGAAGGATGAAGGGCCGGCATCAGGGGCCCTGCCCGGCTTCATCCTTCTACCTTCATCCTTCATCCTTTCCGAGAGCCACTGGGCGACCAGGGTGGACTTGCCGAAGCCGGGGGGGGCAATCACGACGGTCAGCCGGGTGTGGGCGTTGGGCACGAGGCGCGCCAGCAGGCGCCCTCGCTCCACCCAGAGCGAGCGGGGCTGTGGCGGGGCCAGCTTGGTCGGGACAAGCAGCGCGAGCGAAGAGGGTAAGGACATGATCGCTTTCTCTAGGAGCGGGGCGTGTCACGCCCGTAGCAACGAGCGCCGTGAGCTACAGAGGCAACGAGCGACCTCACTCTGGCCCGCAGACGCCTGGTCACGATCGGCTGCCCCAGAAATACTAGTTTTTCGGTGATGCGCCCGGCGCTCCCCGCTGCTAGGCTAAGGTGTGCGTAACGAAGCCAGACGCCCTGGGCGGAGAGGTTCGAGAGATGGACAAGCAATCGCAGCGGCGCTTGAGGTTGCATGATGTGGCGCGCTACGAGATCTGGGTTCAGGGCTGCCTCCACCCGAGCTGGTGCCGCGAGCTGGAGATGCAGATCGTGCAGATCCGCAGTGAGCTTGGCCTGACGACGCGGCTGGTCGGAGAGCTTCGCGACCAGGCTGCCCTGGTTGGCATGCTCCAGCATCTCTACGAGCTAGGCTTCCCGCTCCTTCGGGTCAGCTACATGCCCCAGGCCACCGAGCTGTCCGACCTCCAGCCGGCCCCGTCAGGGGCGCCTTGAGGGCGACGTTTGTGCCGATCGCCCCTGGCCATCAGTGTAGCAGACCGAGATGATCGGCGCTGGCCGCCCGCACGGGTGAGCTGAAGCTGACCTGGCCCTACCGCATCCTCAACGCACTACTATGAACTCTACGTCCCTTGCTGAGGTCGATCTGCTGGCTGAAGTGACCCAGTTGCGCACGCGCAACGCTGAGCTTGAGGCCGCCCTCGCGGCCGCCATCACGGCGCGGCTGGAGACCGAGCGATCCCGCGCGGACGAGCGCGTGCAGCACGAGGCGGAGGTGCTGGCCTACGCCGACGCCTTCAGCCGCGTCAACGCCGAAATGGCCCGCGTCCTCCAGGTAAAGGATGCGTTCCTCACCATGATCAGCCACGAGCTGTGCACGCCCCTCACCGTGATTCTTGGCAGCAGCGCGGGGCTGATCGAGGAAATCTACGGCCCGCTGAGCCCACAGCAGCGCCAGCCACTCAAGCGCATTGACGCCGCAGCCAGGCGCCTGCTGGCCATCCTCAATGATATCCTCCGTCGGGCTGAAGCGCCTCTGCTTAACGGTGTGGGATACGGGGATCGGGCTTCGCCGTCGGCACGCTTGTGGTCACTGCACCGCCACGCGGGTGACCATCGCCTCCGGCGCGACCAGCAGGATTCCCAGGATCCCTCCGCTGGGCATGAGCGAGCGTGCTACTCGTCGCTGTAGGTAACTGCCTCCCAGTCAGGGCGCGTCTATGCTACCCACCCCCGCCACCTCCACCTCCACCTATAGCACGCTCCTGATGATTGCTGGCCTGGCCTGCCTCTTCGTGGCAAGCATCGTGTGGCGCCGGCGCAGCTCAGCGATGGGGGCCGATGCGCTCATCGTGTACATGCTCGCCCTGAGCTGGTGGGATCTCACCTACGCGGTGTTCTGGGCCGGGGCGCCGGGGCCGGGTCCCGCCTTCTGGCTCAACCTCACCTACCTCGGCGTCCTTATCGCGCCAGCCGCCCTCCTGGTGTTCGCGCTCCAGCTATCAATGCGGGAGCAGTGGCAGCGTTCCTTCCCCATCGCCGTCCTTGCCATTGAGCCGCTGCTGGTGCTCATCCTCCTGTGGACCGACCCCTGGCATGGGCTGTTCTTCGCGGGCAAGCGCACGCTGGACATGGCGGTGATCCTCGACGGCGGCCCGGTATTCTGGGCCAACCTCGTTTACTCCTACACTCTGGTGCTGCTCGCCATTGGGCTGCTGCTGTGGCTCTTCCTGCGCTCCTCCGGCCTCTACCGGCGGCAGGCGGCCGTGGTACTGGGCGCGATCGTGTTCAGCTGGCTCAACAGCGTGATCTTCATCGCCAGGCTCAGCCCGCTGCCCGACGCGGACAACACCCCGTTCGTCTTTAGCGTCGCCGCCCTGGGCTTCGCCTTTGCACTGCTGCGCTACCGCCTGCTCGACGTGGTGCCGATCGCGCGGGACGTGCTGATCGAGCGCATGGGCGACGGTATCGTGGTGCTGGACACTCAGGGCCGCATCGTCGACCTGAACCCGGCGGCACGTCGGCTCCTGAAGACGCCGGCAAATCTGGCGCCAGGCGCACCGGGCGAGCGGCTGGGCAAGGTCTGGGGCGTCATCCGCGATGCGTCTGATACCAGTCTCGCTGCCGGGATCGAGGCGCGTATTGGCGAGCCGCCACAGTGTTATCTGGATGTGCGCATCGTGCCCCTGCACGACAGCCACCAGCACGTCGTCGGCCGGCTGATCGTCTGCCGTGACATCACCGAGCTGAAGCGCGCCCAGGCCGAGCTCCAGCACTTCGCCACGACGGACGGGCTCACGCAGATCTATAACCGGCGGTATTTCTTTGCCCTAGCGCGCACGGCGGTGCGGAGCGCGCAGCGGCTTGGCCACCCATTGGCGATGATCATCATGGACCTCGATCACTTCAAACAGGTGAATGACACCTACGGGCACGCGGCGGGCGACCAGGTGCTTGTCGCCTTCGCCGAGCTGTGCCGCAGCCAGGTGCGCGCTGAGGACCTGATCGCGCGCTTCGGCGGCGAGGAGTTTATCGTGCTCCTCGAGCAGACGAGCCTGGCAACCGCCGCACAGGTCGCCGAGCGGCTCAGGCTCGCAGCGCTCCAGGCGAAGCTGGTGATCGACGGGCAACCCGTCGCGATCACCGTCAGCCTGGGCGTCGCCGCCATCGCCGGCGACCGGGACAGCCTGGAGTTGCTGGTGCAGCGGGCCGATCAGGCGCTCTATGCGGCCAAGCACAGTGGCCGTAACCAGGTCTGTGTCTGGGAGACCGGCACCGGGATGGGCCTGGCCCGGGTGCTGCGCCTGGCCGATCTCCACGGGGGCAGTGTCGCGCTCGAGAGCAGCCCCGGCGCCAGGAGCCGCTTCAGCGTGACCCTGCCCTTGACCCCTAACGACGGGAAGGGGCCATATCGCTCGTGGCCCCGTGGATCGAGCGTCGGCACCCCCGGCGACGCTCGCTGGAGCGGGCATGCCGACGCCGCCCCTGATCATGGCACGCTACCACCAGGTCACAGTAATGAACGCACCATTGCCTGAAAGCCACCTCCCACCGTTGCTTCAAGCTCTCCCTGTCGGGGTGATGGTCCACGCGCCTGACACTCGGATCCTGCTCGCCAACGCTGAGGTGGTGCGGGTGACAAACCTGGGCCCGGATCAGCTGGTGGGACAGCTGGTCACCGATGTAGTCTGGCCCTTCGTGCGCCTCGACGGAACCCCACTGCCGGCCGACGACCACCCCGTTAGCTGCGTGCTCGCCACGCGCGCCGCGGTGCGCGAGGTGACGCTAGGGGTTCCGCGGGTTGCGCCCGATGATCGGATCTGGGTCCTCGTGAGCGCCTTCCCAGAGCTTGACGAGCAGCAGTCGCTGACGCAGATTGTCGTGACCTTCCTCGATATTACCGAGCGCAAGCGCGCCGAGCTGGCGCTAGCGGCCCACGCGGATATGCTGAGCCGCACCAACGCCGAGCTGACCCGCGCGCTCCGGCTCAAGGACGAGTTCCTGGCGATGATGAGTCACGAGTTGCGCACGCCGCTCAATGCGGTGCTGGGGGTCGCCGAGGCCCTGGATGAGGGGCTCTACGGGCCGGTCGTGGACCGGCAGCGCCAGGCCTGCGACCGGATCATCCGCAGCGGGCACCACCTGCTGGCCATCCTCTCGGATATCCTCGACCTGGTCCATCTTGAGGCCGGCAAGGCCCCCCTGGAGGTGCGGGCCGTCGACGTGGATAGCCTGTGCCGCGCCGCGCTGCAGTTCGTCCAGGCCGCCGCGCAGGCGAAACGGATCCAGGTGCTCCGCACGGTCGAGATGGGGGTCGAGGGGCTACGCGCCGACGAGCGGCGCCTGACCCAGATCCTGACCAACCTGCTCGACAACGCGGTGAAGTTCACCCCGGCAGGGGGGCGCATGGGCCTGGAGGTGACGTGTGATGCGACCCAGGAGCGCATCACGCTCACGGTCTGGGATACGGGCATCGGCATCGCTCCTGAAGACATAGGGCGGCTGTTCCAGCCCTTCACGCAGGTCGATGGGCGCCTCTCCCGCGCCTATGAGGGGATCGGGCTGGGGCTGACCCTGGTGCGCCGGCTGGTGGATCTGCACGGCGGAAGTATCAGCCTGGAGAGCACGCCGGGCCAGGGGAGCCGGTTTACCGTCAGCTTGCCCTGGTCACCGGAGGAGAATGTCGCCCCACCCACGCCCCATGGGCCGGCGTCCCCACCGATCATCTGGGCGCACCCTTCACGACTCGTGATCGCCGACGATCACGAGCTGACCCTCCAATTCTACGCCGATCTGCTGCGCGAACAGGGCTGTCAGGTGGCCCTGGCGCGCACCGGGGCCGAGGCGGTCGCTCAGGTGCGGGCAATCCGGCCCGAGGTGGCCATCCTCGACATCCAGATGCCGGAGCTCGATGGGCTCAGCGCGATCGGCCAGATCCGGGCCGACCCGGAGGTCGGGGCGACGCCGATCATCGCCCTGACGGCGCTGGCGATGCCGGGCGACCGCGAGCGCTGTCTGGCGGCGGGGGCCAACGCCTACCTTGCCAAGCCGGTCAGCCTGCGCATGCTGCTGGCGACCATTGCTACCCTGCTGCCAGCGGTCGCTGGAGGCGAAGCCCCATCGGAGGACTGACTGTCGTGTGCCCAAGGAGGGGGCCATCCCAGGACTGCTGGGTTCCGACATCCAGGAACGCGGATGCAGACAGGACGGTAGGGGTCTGCCGTCCCACGCGCGTTTCGGGGGCAGGCCTTCAGCCGTCGAGAAGCTGTTGGATCCTCTCCGCCAGCGCTTTCAAGCTGACCGGCTTGGTCAGATACTCGTTCGCGCCGGCCTGCAGGCAGCGCTCACGATCGCCGGGCATGGCCAGCGCCGTCAGCGCGATGATCGGCACCTGGGCGTAGGCGGGGATGGCTCGCAGGCGACGGGTGGCCTCCAGCCCATCCATCTCGGGCATCTGGATGTCCATCAGGATCAGCTCGGGCCGGCTCGCGTCAATCTGGCTCAGCGCCTCGCGGCCGTTGCGCGCCACGCTCAGCGCATAGCCGCGCGCCTGCAGGTAGTCGCTGATGGCCAGGATGTTGGCCTCGTTATCCTCGACCAGTAGGAGGCGCGCGCTGGTCGGGGGTGGCGCCTGGCGCGGTACGATCACCAGGGCCTGCTGCATGTCGTGCTCTGTGGCAGCGACCACGGTGTGGAGCGTCCGGCGCAGGACCTCCCTGGTGAATGGCTTGAGGATGTACTCGGCCGCACCAGCTGCCAACCCGCGCACCCGGTCGTCCACCACCGTAACCATGACCACCGGGATGTCGCGCGTACGCGGGTCGCTCTTCAGCTGAGCGAGCACCTCCCACCCAGAGCGATCCGGCATCAGAATGTCGAGGAAGATCACATTGGGCTCGAGGCGGATGGCCTGCTCCAGCGCGCCCTCGCCCTGGCGGTGGACGAAGACGCGCACGCTCGTCTCTTGCAGGTAGCGCGTCAGCTGCTCCGCCGCGCTCTCTGAGTCCTCCACGACAAGCGCCGAGTCGAGCGGAGTAGGCCGGCTACCCAGATCCGATACTGACAGATGCGCCTTGCTGCTGCCGGGCTGGGGGATGCGGTAGGGCAGACTGATCGTAAAGCAGCTGCCCTGGTCGGGCTCGCTCTCGACCGCGACGCTGCCGCCGTGCAGCTCGGCCAGGCGCCGCACCAGGGCCAGGCCCAGCCCGGTGCCCTCGTGCTGGCGGCTCAGGCTCGAGTCCAGCTGCTTGAAGGGCTGGAACAGCCGGGCCAGGTCATCGGCCGCGATGCCGATGCCGGTGTCCTGCACCGCGAAGCGGATCACCCCCGCCTCGGCGTCAACGTCTACCCCGAGCCGCACCGCGCCCCTGGCAGGGGTGAACTTGACCGCGTTGGAGAGCAGATTGACCAGCATCTGCTTGAGCCGGCGCACATCGGCCTCCATCTCCGCCATCTGGTCGTTCAGGGTGAAGGCCAGCCGCAACGACTTCTTGATCGCCTGCTCCTTGACGAAGAGCAGGCTGGCCTGACAAAGCTCGGCCACGTTCACCTTTTCGACCTGGAGCTCCAGTCGCCCGGCCTCGACCTTCGAGAGGTCGAGGATGTCGGTGATCAGCGCCAACAGGTGGCGGCCGCTAGCCTCAATGTTGCGCACCGAGCCCTGCTGGTGGGCGTTGAGCGGGCCGCGAACCTCTTCGAGCAGCGTCTCGCTCAGGCCAAGGATAGCGTTGAGCGGCGTGCGCAGCTCGTGGCTCATGTTGGCCAGGAACTCGTCCTTGGCCCGTGCCGCCCGCGCCAACTCGGCGTTGGCCTGGCGCAGCGTCTCCTCGACCTGCTTCTCGGTCGTGATGTCGCGCATCGTCGCCAGGTAGTGCTGCTGCCCCCGGATTGGGAGGCCGAAGACCCGCACTCCAACGTCGCGAAACTCACCGCTGGCCCGTCGCAGGCGCAGCTCGATGGCGGCAAAACTCGTATTGGCCTGGATGTGCTCGGTCACGACGTCTTTGAGCTGCAGGGCCGTCTCTTGCGGCACCAGGCCGATGCGGTCAAGCGTCTGGTCGAGCAGCTGGGGGGCGTGGTAGCCGGTCAGCAGCTCGAAGGCTCGGTTCAGCTGGGCCAGGGTGCCATCCGCACGGAACAGCACGACCGCGTCCGGCGACTCCTCAAAGAGCAGGCGGTTCTGCTCCTCGCTCTCGCGCAGGGCGAGTTCGGCCTGCTTTCGCGCGCTGTTGTCGAAGACGGTTGAGCGGCTCATCACGTGCTCGCCGTGCTCATCATAGACGGCCGTGGCGCTGAGCAGGACCGGGATCAGCGTACCGTCCTTGCGGACCATCTCAAACTCCAGGTCACGCACGCTCCCCTGCTCCTTAAAGACCGGGAAGCCCTCGGCAAACGCGGCCATGCTGGCCGGGGTGAGAAAGCTGGCCACCGACTGGCCGAGCAGCTCCTCACGAGTGTAGCCCAACCAGTCCAGCTGGGTCTGGTTGATCATCAGTATGGTGCCGTTGGCATCGAGCACGGGGTAGCCGACCGGCGCGTTCTCGTAGAGGTCCTGAACCTCGGCGGTGCGCTCGCGCACACGCTGCTCGAGGGTCTGGTTCAGCTCCAGGAGCGCCTGCTCGGCCTGCTTGCGCTCGGTGATGTCCTGCCAGTTCAACGCCAGAGCCTGCACATTCGGATCGAGGAACAGGTTGCTGATCGTGCTTTCCACCCAGCGCCATGACCCATCCTGGTGTCGGATCCGATAGTGCGAGGTGGCAACGCTGCCGGGGCGGCGCATCAGGTCATCGAGCAGCACCAGGAGCGCGGGCAAATCATCAGGGTGGGTGATGGCGGCGGGCTCCAGGCCAAGCGCGTCTTCGGGATCGTAGCCCAGCACGCACCTGGTGGATGCGCTGACAAAGGTAAACCGACCGCTCGCACTCACCAGCGCAAGGGCTCCGGGCGCGTGCTCGATCAAGGCTCGGAAGCGCACCTCGCTTTGCCGCAGCTGCTCCTCGCCCTGCTTGCGCGCGGTGATATCGACAATCTGGAAGAGCACGCTCGGCTCGCCATTGAGCTCGGTCAGCTCGGCCGACACCAGCATGAACCGCTGCTCGCCCGAGCGGTGACAGAACATAGACTCAAAGCCATATACCTCCTGGTGCTGGCGGAGCGCCTCCTGGAGGCGCTGACGGTCACGCGGCTCGGCCCAAAGCCCTACATCGAGCGCGGTGCGGCCGATCAGCTCCTCGCGCTGATACCCGAACAGGGTCAGGGCCGCGGTGTTGATATCCTCTACACGGTTGTCGCGCAGCCGCGTAATGATGATGCCGACCGGGCTCGTATGAAAGATGGTGGCGAAGCGGCGCTCGCTCTCGCGCAGGGTCTCCTCGGCCCGTTTGCGCGCGGTGATGTCGGTGGTGAAGCCGTGCCAGACAATGCTGCCGTCGGCCTCGCGAATGGGCATCGAGTAGCCCTCCAGCCAGATCTCGCCCTTGAGCGGGTGGTGGTAGCGGTACTCGTTTCGCCAGGGCTGGAGCGTGCGCGCCGACTCGCCGACATCCTCGAACAGCCGGGCGGCCTGCTCGGGCGACACGCGGGCAAGCAGCGCGTCAATGTTCTCGCGCACATCGGCCAGGGTCAACCCGTAGAGCTCCTCGAACATCTTGCTGGCGTAGGGGATGCAGAGTGAGCCGTCTGGGCGCAGCAGGAAGGTACAGATTGCGCCGGGGATCGTGTCAGAGACCTTGGCAAAGCGCAGCTGCTCAGCGCGTAGGCTCTCCTCGGCCTGCTTGCGCACCGTGATATCGAGCGCGTTGATCATCGCCAGCACGGCGTGCCCGTCCGTGTCACGGATCGGCTGAACGCTGGTGTGATACCAGCGTGGCTCGCCGGTGACCCGGTGCTGGATCTCGAGCACAGTTCCCTGGCCGCTGGCGATCACCTGGCGGATCTGGGCGAGCTGCTGGTCCGCGACCTGCGGCGGGAAGAAGTCGTGCAGGCGCTTCCCGATCACGGTCGCGGGCATACCGGTCAGGGGGGCGGCGCCGATCTGGTTGATATAGTGGAAGACCCCGTCGGCATCCAGGGTCGAGATGGCCGACTCCTGGGAGGTGATCAGCGTGCGATACAGCTCCTCGCTGGCGCGGAGCGCCGCCTCGGTGCGCAGATAGACCGCAAGACTGCCGATCTCGGTGGCGAGCGTCTCCAGGGCCTGGCGGCTAAACGGTGGCACATGGCTCAGCGTGTGCGAGGCGAGATTGACACAGCCGACGACACGCCCCTGATGCTGGATTGGCACCGAGGCCAGGGCCTGCAGCCCCTCGGATTGGGGGAGCGCCTGCACCTGGAGATCATCGGCGTCGAAAAACAAGGGTGCGCCGGCAAAGATCAGCTGCACGTTTGGGGCCTCGGCCGGGTAGCGCGAGGTCGCGCGGAGAAACTCGGCGCCCAGCCCGTGATGCGCGACGAGCTGGAGCTCCCGAAAGCTGGAGTCGAACAGGTAGATCCCACCACTGTCCATCCCCGTGAGGCGCAGGGCAATCGCCAGGCACTGCGGCCACGCCTCCGCGCCCGAGGTGGTCGCGCCAATGATTCGCGCCAGGTCGCGCTGGGCATAGCTGAGCTCTTCCGTCTGGCGACGCTCGGTGATGTCGTGAACGATGGCGAAGAGCATTGGCTGCCCACCGAAGACCAGCGGCGACGCGGCGACCTCGACGGTGCGCAGCTCCTCGCCCGCGGCGCGATGCTCCTGCACAAAGCGATTCTGCTCGTTGCGCAACGCACGCTGATGCATCAGGGCCAGCTGCTCGGGCTCGGCGGTGCAGAGCCGCTCGATGGGTAGCGCGCACAGCTCGGAGAGGGCATAGCCATAGAAGTGAGCGGCGGCGTGGTTGGCCTTGTGGATCGTGCCGGTCGCGGGGTCGATCAGCAGCAGGATCGACACATGCGTGTCAAACAGCACGCTGAAGCCCTCGTCTAGGGACTGCACTGGCTCAACATCGTTGCACATACGTAATGGCTCCAGATGATGCTGATCCCGGCCCACGTCGCGGCTCAGCCCTAGAATTATACGCGGCGTGTCACTATGCCACCTAGCTGCGCGGCACTTTTGAGCGGAGCACATCACTGCCAATCGCAGCGCTTCGCCGCAGTACAGGTCCTCGAAACCCATGCGAGGGGTATCGCAGGGCACCAGCGTGGTATGGGCCGCATGAGATCACGAAAATCTTATCCGGATGTAAAGCGTCTCACCATCGTCTACACTACAGAGAGCAATGCTAGCCAGCGTGTGAACACGGAGGCAGAGATACCAGACAAGAGGCATCAGGCAGGAGCTCCAGCTACACGCAGGCACCTCCATCTCGTATCTCGTGTCTGGTTCGTCACGACCGGCGGTGGAGGCGGCCCTGGCTGCCCCGGCCTTGGCGGTCATCCAACGTCCTACCGCTGAGGGCACACTGCTGCCTGCGTCTGGTTGAGCATTCCTCTGAACCGCCTGGGTGAATAAGCGAACGGTGAGATCAATTTTGAGAATTGGTTTGCAGCGCATTTAGAGCAGGAGCTGCGGCGATGAGTAGCAAACTTGCCTGCAAGCTTGCGTTCAAGTATCCAGATAGATTGATTGTGTCTACCTGGCCAGCCGCCGATCAGAACGACCATGAAAACGATCCTCATTGTCGAAGACGTGGCCGTGAACGTCGAGCTGCTCGTCGAGCTGCTCGAGGACGACTATGCGCTCATAGTCGCGGATAACGGCGCCGACGGGCTGGCGATCGCAGCGCGCGCGCGCCCCGACCTGATCCTGATGGATATGTCGCTGCCCGTCCTCGACGGCTACGAGGCCACCCAGCGGCTCAAGGCCGACCCGGCGCTGCGCCACATCCCGGTGATCGGGCTGTCGGCCCACGCGATGCGCGGTGACGACCGGCGGGCCCTGGAGCACGGCTGCGACGCCTATCTGACCAAGCCCCTCGACGAGCGGCTCTTGTTCGATCTGCTCGCGCGCTACCTGGGCGCCTGAGCCTGGGCGAGGGGGGGCACGATGACCCAGCAGCCACTATCCGGCGACGATCGACTGGCCGACATCGAGGCCGAGCTGGCCTTCCGCAGCGCCGAGCTGGAGGCCGCCCAGGCTGCCCTGGACCAGCGCACCGCCGAGCACAATGAGGCCCGCCGCCAGGCCGCCCTCTTTCGCCTGAGCGCGAACCTTGCCGCGGCCACCGACCGGGCCACGATCTGCCGGGGCCTGGTGAACGGCCTGCGCGACGAGGCCCTGGGCTACGCCCATGTCGGCGTGTATCTGCTAGACCCGAGCGGCGGACGGCGCATCCTACGGGTGAGCGCCGGCCTCGCCGCCCGCCCGAGCCTCGCGCACCGCCCGCCCGAGGCGGGGCTGGCCGAGCGCCTGCCGCTCGACGGGGCACTGCGCTCTATCCCCGATATCGCGCAGGCCGGCGGCCAGGGGCTCGAGATCGACAGCGGCGCCGAGGTGCAGGTGCCGATCAGGATGGGCGCCGAGGTCGTCGGGGCGCTGGTGGTGGCGAGCCGCACGCCGGGCGCCTTCGGCCAGTCCGACTTCGACACCCTCACCGCCGCGGCCACCCAGGGCGGCGTGGCCCTCGGGCGCGCCCGCCTGCTCGCCGAGGCCCGCCAGCGCGCCGCCGAGCTGGCGACGATCAGCTCGGTCAGCCAGGCCCTGGCCGCCGAGCTCGATCTCGACGCCCTGATCACCCTCGCCGGCGAGGAGATCCGCCACGTCTTCAACCCCGACTCTGCCTACGTGGCCCTCTACGACCGCGCGGCCGACCGCATCCACTTCCCCTACACCTATAAGCTCGAGCGCGAGTCGCGGCCATTCGGCGCCGACCTCACCTCGCACCTGCTCAAGACCGGCGAGAAGATCCTGATCAAGGACAATCTTCCGCGGCGCCTCGTCGAGCTTGGGGTAACCTCGCCCGTAGAAGGGGGAGGGCCGCACTCCTTTGTCGGCGTGCCGATCATGGCCGGGCGCGAGCCGATCGGGGTGATCAGCGTGCAGCGGATCTCCTCGGATCGCCCCTTCAGCGAGGGCGATGTACAGCTGCTCAGCACCATCGCCGCCAACGTGGGCGCGGCCTTGCAGAATGCCCGCCTCTTCGACGCCGCCCGCCGCCGCGCCATCGAGAATGAGCAGCTGTACGAAGAGGCCCGGCGCGGCATCGACGAGCTGCGCGGCCTGTACGAGGCCGACCAGGACCTCGCCAGCACGCTGGAGCCAGATGAGGTGCGCCGCCTTGTCGCCGAGGCCGCCTGCGCCCTGCTGCGAGCCAGGGTCGCGGGGCTCGTCGTCGTTGACAGCCAGGGCCGCCTGGTCGAGCAGGTGCTCGTCGGCGCGCTCGACGACCAGCTCCCCGCGGGCTTTCATTTTAGGCCCAATGGGATAACCCAGAGCCTGCTCAGCGCCGAGGCGCCTATCGCGATCAACGATCTGCGCGAGCACCCCGACGCTAACCCCGAGGCCCTCGGCTACGGCCTGCGCGCGGTGATCGGCGTGCGCCTCGGCATCGGCCCCGAGCAGCGGGCCGCCCTGTGGATCGCCTCCACCAGCCCGCGGGCCTGGAGCGAGCGCGAGGTTCATCTGCTCTCGCTGCTCGCCGGCCAGGCCGGCCGGGCCCTCGAGCGGGCGCACCTCTTCGCCGAGCTGCGCCACGCGCGCAACGCCGCCGAGCAGGCCAACCGGGCCAAGAGCAGCTTCCTCGCCAATATGAGCCACGAGCTGCGCACGCCGCTCAACGCCATCCTCGGCTTTACCCGCATCGTGCGGCGCAAGTCCGAGGGCCTGCTGCCCACACGCCAGCTCGAGAACCTCGACAAGGTGCAAGAGAGCGCCGAGCACCTGCTCGCCCTGATCAACACCGTCCTCGATATTGCCAAGATCGAGGCGGGGCGCATGGATGTGCAGGCCGCGCCCTTCGATCTGGGCGCGCTGGTCGCCCTGTGCGCCGAGACCGCCCGGCCGCTGCTCAAGCCCGGCGTAGAGCTCACCTGCACAGTGGCCTCTATCCCACCCGTGGTCTCCGACAAAGACCGAGTGCGGCAGATCCTGCTCAACCTACTCTCGAACGCGGCGAAGTTCACCCTGGCCGGCCGCATCACAGTCGCCGCCGGCGCCGAGGGCGAGCAGCTGGTAATGGCGGTGTCCGACACGGGGATCGGCATCGCGCCCGAGGCCCTGGGCACCATCTTCGAGGAGTTTCAGCAGGCCGACAGCAGCATGACGCGCCAGTATGGCGGCACCGGCCTGGGCCTGGCGATCAGCCGGCAGCTGGCCCGCCTGCTTGGCGGCGACCTGACCGCCCAGAGCGCCCAGGGCGTCGGGTCGGTCTTCACGCTGAGCATTCCGCTGCGCTACCGTGAGCTTGCGCCGGCCCAGCCCCCGGCGGCGAGCCAGGCGGCGCCCGCCGCGCAGACGGCGCCCGCGGCACAGACGGCGCCCGCCGTGCGCAAGCCGCTGATCCTGGTGATCGACGACGACCTAAACGTCCACGATCTGCTGCGACAGACCCTGGACGAGGCGGGCTACGCCCTGGTGACGGCCCTGAGCGGCGAGGAGGGGCTGCGCCTGGCCCGCACCCTGCTGCCCGACGCGATCACCCTCGACATTATGATGCCAGTGCAGGACGGTTGGCAGGTGCTGCACGCCCTGAAGACCGACCCCGCCACCCGGGCCATCCCCGTGATTGTGGTCTCGATCATCGACCCGCAGGCCCTTGGCTCACTGCTCGGCATGGCCGAGCACCTGACCAAGCCCCTCGACAGCGGCGCGCTGCTGGCGACGCTCAGGCGGGTCATCGCCCGCGCGCCGAGCGACGGGCCGCGCGGGCAAATGCTGCAGTAGCGAGGGAGGCCCCGTGCAGTGTGTTCCAGCGCCGCCGCCCATCACCATTCTGATCGTCGACGACGAGCCGTTCAATATCGCCATCCTGGAGCAGGAGCTTGAGGATTTCGGCTACCGCACGCTCAGCGCCGCCGATGGGCGGTCGGCCCTGGAGCAGGTGGCCGCCACGCCGCCTGACCTGGTGCTGCTCGACATTATGATGCCGGTGATGGACGGCTTCGCGGTGCTGGAGCGCCTGAAGGCGGACCCCGAGACGCGGGACATCCCGGTGGTGGTGATCTCGGCGGTCACCGATATCGCCAGCGTCGCCCGCGGCATCGCCATGGGCGCGGCCGACTATCTGCCCAAGCCCTTCGACCCGACCCTGCTCCAGGCCCGCGTCGGGGCCTGCCTCGAGCAGAAGCGCCTGCGCGACGGTGAGCGCGCCTACCTGCGCCAGGTGGCCCTGATGACCGAGGCGGCGGCGGCGGTCCAGCGCGGCGACTTTGCGCCCGAGCAGCTTGCGCCCGTGGCGGGGCGCGCGGACGCCCTGGGCAACCTGGCCCGGGTCTTCCAGACGATGGTGGACGAGGTGCGCGCCCGCGAGCAGCGGCTGCTCCGCCAGATCGAGCAGCTGAGCCAGGACATCGAGGAGCAGAGCCAGGCGGCCTGCGAGACCGCGACGGCCTACCTGCCGATGGACCGGCGCCTGGCCCTCGCCGAGGGCCGCGAGCTGGCGCCCTGGGCCCGGGGCGCCGCCCTCTTCGCCGACATCTCCGGCTTCACCGCCCTGACCGAGGCCCTGGCCCGCGAGCTAGGCCCCCAGCGCGGCGCCGAGGAGCTGACCAGGCAGCTCAACCGAGTCTTCGGCGCCCTGGTCGAGGTGCTCCACCGCCACGGCGGCTGCGCGATCACCTTCAGCGGCGATGCGATCACATGCTGGTTTGACGACCCCGGGCCACCGCTTGCGGCGCAAACGGGCGCCCCCCGCCCTCCGGGCTCGCCCGCCCGCCCGCCCGCGACGCTCCGCGCCATCGCCTGCGCGCTGGCCATTCAGGCGGCGATGCCCGGGGTGGGGACAATCGCCACCGCGGGTGGGGCGAGCTTCTCGATCGCCCTGAAGGTGGCGGTGGCGGCGGGGACGGTGCGCCGCTGCCTGGTCGGCGACCCGGCGGTGCAGCGCCTCGAGACGATGGCCGGGCGCGCGCTCGACGAGCTGGCCCGCGGCGAGCACCTGGCTCGCCCCGGCGAGGGGCTCGCCGCTGCGACGGCGGCCCGGGGCTGCGCAGACGCGCTGGCGGACGTCGGCCGAGAACCGCTGCAGCACGCTGGCGGCGTTGCTGCCGTCGCGGCGGAGCAGGTCACCAGGATCGGGCTTTTGCATCGCGCCGATCTCGCGCGGGTTCAAGTTGTAGACTTCGATCCGGGACAGGGCGTCGAACACGGGCCGGAACTCGGGGACGCCCGACGCGGCCACCAGGAACAGGCGGTCGGGAAGCGTCGCGGGCGTGGGCGTGAACGAAGCACTTTCTACCTTTCCCGAGCGAACGTGGAAATGCGGGCTCGAGCCCAGGGCTTCCTCGTTGTAAAGGCAGCATTCCTCCGCCTGGACCTCGTAGGCGCCAGCCGGCTTGGCCCCGATGCGGAAG
>JAAXUL010000499.1 GCA_013336035.1 Chloroflexales bacterium | reverse complement strand
CGCGGATCGCCGCGGCGGGCGCCTCGAGGCTCTCGCCGCTGCGCCCCAGAACCGCCACAGCCGCCCCTTCGCCCGCCAGGGCCATGGCGATCGCCCGCCCGATACCGCGCCCGCCGCCGGTGACCACCGCGACCTTGCCGTCAAACTCGCCCATATGCTCCTCGCCCTTCTGTGACCTCGACGCTGCCACGATCATACCACGCGCGCGGCTGCGCGACCGGCCCCGCCAATGTCAGCATATTCATCATTCCGGGGCTTGCGAGGCGGTCGATCTGGCCAAGGGCCGCCCCATCTTGCGGGGCGGCGGCCAGATCCCGATGTGCGAGACCTTCCAGGTTATGCAGGCCGCGCCATAGCGCAGAGAGTCCCAGCAGAGTGCTACAATATCGCCCACCGAATCACAGGTGTCAGCGCCACGACGCGCAGTGAGGATCCGATGCCCGCAGAGCTGCTCCGCCAATGCCCATTTTTCGCCAGGCTCGACGACACCACGCTGGCGGCCGCGGCGGCGGGCGCGCAGCACCGGCGCGTGCCGGGCGGCGAGTTCTTCTTCCACCAGGGCGACCTGGCCAGCCACTTCTACGTGCTCGCGAGCGGCCACGCCCGCCTGAGCCAGATCACGCCCGAGGGCCGCCAGGTCATCCTCGGCCTGGCCGGCCCCCACCACGAGATCGGCATCATCGCCGCCATCGAGGGTGCTATCTACCCCCTTGACCTACAGGCCATACAGGACTGTGTGGCCCTGGCGTGGGATCGGGCCGCCCTCGGCGGCCTGCTGGAGACCCACCCCGTGCTAGCGCTGCGCGCGCTGCGCATGGTCTCGGGCCGCTTCGTCGAGCTGCAGGACCGCTACCGCGAGCTGGCCACCGAGCGTGTCGAGCGGCGCGTCGCCCGCGCCCTGCTGCGCCTGGTCGCCCAGATCGGGCGCCCCGAAGACGCCGGCGTCACCGTCGCCGCGCCCCTGGCCCGCCAGGACCTCGCCGAGCTGACAGGCACGACCCTCTTCACGGTCAGCCGCATCCTCAGCGCCTGGGAGGCCCAGGGCATCGTCAGCAGCGGCCGCGAGCGCGTGACCCTGCGCGACCCCGCCCGGCTCACGCGCATCGCCGAGGATCTGCCCGAGGCATCGCGCTAAATGCTCGCAGGCCCTGTCTGCGGCACCCGAAAGACCGGAAAGGGTTGTTTTCAGGCAGGGCAAGCCCTCCCTGCGACCCTCTCTGCCGCAGCCTCTGCTGGGAAGCATGTAGCAGCCAGCCGATCCTGGCCTGTTTGCTCCAGCGCAACGAAGGCCGCCGCCCGCCGCTGTATGCTGCTCGCAGTGACCGATTTGTGTGAGGGAGCACCGACCAATGTTCTGCTACCAGTGCCAGGAGACCACGAAGAACAGCGGCTGCGTCATACGCGGCATCTGCGGCAAAGACGAGCGCCTGGCGGCCCTCCAGGACTATCTGCTCTACGCCCTCAAGGGCCTGGCGGCCGTGGGCATGCGCGCGCCGGCAGGCGTCGAGGACCAGGCGACCGACCTGTTCGTGGCCCAGGCCCTCTTCGCGACGCTCACGAACGTCAACTTCGACCCCGAGCGCATCTACGCGCTGACCCGCGAGGCCTTCGCGCGCCGCGACGCCCTGCGCGCCCGCGTCCACGCCGCCCGCCACGCCGCCGGGCTCAGCTGCCCGAGCCCGCTGCCCGAGGCAGGCCACTGCCCCGCCGACGGCGACATCGAGGCCTACGCGACCCTCGGGGCCGCGCGCGCGCCCAACGCTACCACCCACCCCGACGCCGACGTCCAGTCGCTGCGCGAGCTGCTCGTCTACGGGATCAAGGGCCTGGCGGCCTACTGCGACCACGCCTACGTGCTCGACCACAGCAGCCCCGATCTGCTGGCCTTTCTCAAGGAGGGCCTGGCGGCTACCCTCGACGACAGCCTGGGCGTCAGCGATCTGGTCGCCCTGGCGATGCGCTGCGGCGCGCACGGCGTGAGCGCTATGGCCCTGCTCGACGCCGCCAACACCGGGCGCTTCGGCCACCCCGAGCCCACCCAGGTGAGCCTGGGCGTGCGGCCCGGCGCCCCGGGCATCCTGGTCAGCGGCCACGACCTGCTCGACCTCTACGAGCTGCTCGCGCAGACCGCCGGCAAGGGCATTCTGGTCTACACCCACGGCGAGATGCTGCCGGCCCACGCCTACCCGGCCCTCAAGGCCTTCCCGCACCTGGCGGGCAACTACGGCGGCGCATGGTGGGAGCAGCAGCGCGACTTCGCGGCCTTCAACGGGCCGATCCTGATGACCACCAACTGCATCCAGACGCCCCGCGAGAGCTACAGGGACCGCATCTTCACCACTGGTATGGTCGGCTACGAGGGCGTCGGCCATATCGGCGATCGGGCCCCGGGCGGCCAGAAGGACTTCAGCCCGCTGATCGAGCTGGCCATAGCCTGCCAGCCGCCCCTCGAGCTCGAGACGGGCAGCGTGCTGGTGGGCTTCGCGCGCAAGGCCGTGCTCGACAATGCCGAGGCCGTGCTGGCGGCCGTACAGAGCGGCGCGATCAAGCGCTTCGTCGTGATGGCGGGCTGTGACGGGCGCCAGAAAGAGCGGGCCTACTTCACCGAGGTGGCCCAGGCGCTGCCCCAGGACACAATCATCCTGACGGCGGGCTGCGCCAAGTATCGCTACAACAAGCTCGACCTAGGCACGCTGGGCGGGCTGCCGCGCGTGCTCGACGCCGGCCAGTGCAACGACTCGTACTCGCTGGTGGCGGTGGCCCAGGCCCTCGCCGACGCGGTGGGCGCCGAGCACATCAACGACCTGCCGATCTCGTACGACATCGCCTGGTACGAGCAGAAGGCCGTGCTGGTGCTGCTGTCCCTCCTGCACCTGGGCGTCAAGGGCATCAGGCTGGGGCCGACCCTGCCCGCCTTCCTGTCGCCGAATGTCGCGGCCTTCCTGGTGCAGAACTTCGACCTCAAGGGGATCGGCTCGGCCGAGGAGGATGTGGCGGCGATGCTGGTCGGGGCGTAGGCCCGGCTACTCTGGCGCCGGGGTGCCGATCTCGTGGCCGAGCTGGCGCAGGAACGCGCGCAGAAATGCGATGCGCCGCTCGGCCTCGGCCCGCCCGGCGGCCGTGGCCATAGTGGGGCCCATCGGCAGCATGCTGGTAAAGCACTGGTCGATCGCCGAGACGGCGGCGTCGGGGGCGCGCCGCGACGCAAAGGGCTCGGCGGGGTCGTAGAGCCGCTGGCCGAGCTGCCCGCTGTGCATTAGGCAGCGGGCCAGGCCCACGGCGCCCAGCGCATCGAGGCGCTCGGCGTCCTGCACGACGCGGGCCTCGAGGGTCATCGGGGCGATGGCGCCCCCGACGCTGTGGGCGATGATGGCGTGGGCCACGGCGGGGATGTGGAACGGGGGGTAGCCTGAGCGCGCCAGGAAGGCGCTGGCCGACGTGGCGGACATCGTCGGGCCCATCGGGTTCGGCGGCATGCCCGCGGGCATGGTGACGCACTCGTGAAGCCAGGTGGCCGGCAGCACCACCGAGAGGTCGGCGCCCTCGACGGCGGCCAGGGCGCGGGCATTCGCCACCACCCGTCGGATGTGCTCGCCGTCATAGACGCCGTTCGTCAGGGCCGCGCTCTGCTCGAGAAACGCCGCGAAGCGCGGCTCCCAGTAGGTGTCATCAAACATCAACACGCTCCTCGCCCGTCCCACCATAGCGATCTCGTGACACTGCCCGGCCATCACACCCCGGCCACAGGCTCACGCCTGGTGTCTATAGTACCACCGACGGGGCCGCTGGCGTGCGGGCACCCCAACGGCCGCGCCGGCCCGCCCCTCACGCCGCGGGCGGCGCGCCCACCCGGTTGCTCAGCCGCCCCACCCGCTCCAGCTCCAGCTCGACCAGATCGCCCGGCGCGACCCAGCGGTCGATCTCGACCCCGCAGCAGCCCGGGATGGTCCCCGTCGCCAGCAGCTCGCCCGGCTCCAGCTGCTCGCCCAGGGCGGCGTAGGCCACCATCGCGGCGAGCCCGTGGCGCATCCCAGCTGTGCTCCCCTCGCCCCACAGCGCGCCGTTCACGCGGACCCGCGCCGCCAGCCCATCCAGATAGGGCAGCACCTCGTCGGGGGTGACCACCTCGGCGCCCATGCTGCTGGCGAAGTGCTTGGCCTTCACCGGCCCAAACTGGCCCTCGGTCATCTCGGGGATCTGCACATCGCGGGCGCTCCAGTCGTTCACCAGCACAAAGCCCCCGATCGCGGCCAGAGCCTCCTCCGGGCTGGGGCTGGCGACCGGGCGCGCGATCACCACCCCCAGCTCCAGCTCGTAGTCGAGGGCGTGGGTGTAGCTGGGCCAGGGGATCGCGGCGCCGTCGGGGCGAAAGCTCAGGTGGTTGCCCATATAGTAGATCGGGCGCGCGTACCAGAGCGGGTTCGGACGCAGCTGGGGCGGGATGGCGCCGATGCGGGCCTCCTCGGCGGCGATGTCGGCGTAGAGCTGGGGCGCGAAGCGGCGGTAGAGCCCGCGCCTGGCCTCGACCGCGTGGCGCTCCCAGAGCATAAAGTCGCGGAACGAGCGCGGCGCGAAGGGCAGCAGGGGCTCGTCGGTCACCAGAGCGGCCAGCTCGGCGTGGCGCGGCGCGGCGGCACCCAGCGCGGCGCTGAGGCGGGCCTGGAGCGCGGTGCCCCCGGATAGACAGGCGACCAGGTCATCGCCGGTGACGGCGAGCTCGGGGTCGGGAGCCGCACGGCCCGGCGCGGCCAGGGCAAGCGCCAGCGGCAGCCAGCGCCCATCGTGCAAGACAGCGGTAGACGTCGTGCCATCGGTGAGGCGCACACGCTTCAGGCGCATCGGGGGGCTCCTTAATCCGGCAGAATGGCGACGGCGCGGCAGGGTCCGGCGCTGCCGCCCTGGACCTTGAGCGGGAAGCAGGCCACCGTGAAGCCGCGGGGCGGCAGGGCGGCCAGGTTCATCAGGCGCTCGATCTGACAGTAGGGCAGGTCAACCTGGTGCGCTGCCCAGAAGATGCCCGGCGCCTGCTGGGCGAGCGCCTCACGGGCCTGGCGATCGAGCGGCGCGTCCCAGCCCCAGGCGTCGATGCCCATCACGCGCACGCCCTGGGCGAAGAGCCAGCGCGTGGCCTCGGCGGTGACGCCGGGGCCGCGGAACATGTAGTCGGGCTGACCATAGTAGGCGTCACGCCCGGTGTGGACGAGGACGATATCGCCCGGCTGGAGAGCGTGGCCGGCGGCGGCCAGGGCGGCCTGGGCATCCTCGGCGGTCATCGCGTCGCCGTCGGCCTTGTGGCGCATGTCGAGGACCACGCCGGGGGCGAAGAACCACTCCAGGGGCAGCTGGTCGATCGTCTGGGCGGGCTGGCCCTGGATGGTACTGTTATAGTGCCAGGGCGCATCGACATGGGTGCTGTCGTGGGTGCCGAAGCGGGTGAAGGTCTCGACGGCCCAGCCCTCGCCATCACGAAGCAGGGCGGGGAGCACCTTGAAGAGGGTCTGGATGGTGGCGGCGCCCGCGTCGTGCCGGGCGTGCTGCAGCTCCACACGGATGAGGTCGGGCGTACCGGGCGGGCTCGGGGCGATCGTCGTCGAGAGGTCGATGATGCGCATGGCCACCTCGTTGGGGCTGGGCCGCGGCCAGGGCCGCGCCGGGCTGGCGTGCGAGACAGCTATATCGTAACGCGATTCCCCGATGGCCGCCAATCTCACGGCTTGACCGCCCGCGCCCGCCTCGCTATAATCGCCGTCTGTGCCCCTGGCTAGCGAGGCCCTGATGAAGATCAAGATCACGCGCAGCGACCGGCGCGCCCGCACGGTCAGCGCGAAGGTTGTCGGCGACACCATCGAGATCTCGGCGCCCGCCCACCTCTCGGACGCCGAGCTACAGCCGATCATCGAGAAGCTGACGGCCCGCCTCGAGCGTCGCAAGCAGCGCCGCGAGCTCGACGACGACGACCTGCAGCGGCTGGCCGAGGGGCTCAACCGCCAGCACTTCAGCGGCAGCCTGCGCTGGGCCAGCATCAGCTGGTCGGCCCAGCAGAACAAGCGCTACGGCAGCTGCACCCCCGCCGAGGGCACGATCCGCATCTCGCACCGCCTCGCCGCCATGCCCCGCTTTGTGCTCGAGTACGTCGTGATGCACGAGCTGGCCCACCTGCTCGAGGCGAACCACGGCCCGCGCTTCTGGAGGCTGGTCGGCAGGTACCCGAAGGCCGAGCGCGCCCGCGGTTAT
>JAAXUL010000046.1 GCA_013336035.1 Chloroflexales bacterium | reverse complement strand
CTTGACCGTGGCGGTGCGCACTGTCCCGGATTTCCGCATGGTCTCGGCCGTGCTGACCAATCGTGACGTGGGCGACGCCCGCGCGCGGATCGGCGGCCGCATCACGCAGATACTCGTCAAGGAAGGCGACAAGGTCCGAGCGGGCCAGACGATGCGCTATCATCTCACCAGCGGCGTGGCGCGCGCCGTCGCCGAGACGCTGGCGGCCCATTTCTGCGCAATGCCTGCTGATAAGGTTCGACCGAAATAGGAGCGTTCCATGTTCAAGTCACGCACAGTCCCGACCGAAACCCCTCGTCAGATCCACGACGCCATGGCGCGGGGCGAGATTGTCCTGATCGATGTGCGGATGCCGCGGCTCGACGGTATCGAGGCCACCCGGCAGATTAAGGGGTGCTGGCCCAAGATCCGCGTCATTGTGCTCACGCTCCACCCGATCTACCGAGCGGCAGCGCTGGCGGCCGGCGCCGATGCCTTCGTCGTGAAGGGGTGCTCACGGGACGATCTGATCCAGACGCTCCGCGGCCCCTGAGGCGCCAGGGGCGAAGCATGCGGCCCGGGGAGGGCTTCTTCCCGAAATCCGATGCGGATCAAGCTAGCAGTTACGGTAGATTCTGGCATCATGGACATGCCCTCTGGCACATAGCAGCGGGTCACTTGTGAAGACGCCATCAATATGGGTAGGCGTGGCGGCAAGATAGTACGTCGCACCTATGCAAACGGAAGGGGAGCACCGATGCGCTACCGCAGGCTAGGCGACGCCGGACTCAAGGTGAGCGCCGTCGCTCTGGGCGGATGGATCAACTATGGCGAGGGGAAAGTGCCCGCCGAAGCGGCCAGGGCGGTGGTTGAGCGAGCCTATGAGCGAGGCATCAACTTCTTCGATCTGGCGGACATCTACGGGAAGGGCGAGGCAGAGCGCGAGATGGGCGCGGTGCTGCGCCAATATCCGCGCCACACACTGGTCATCTCGAGCAAAGTATTCTGGCCGATGAGCGAAGACATTAACGACAGAGGCCTCTCGCGTAAGCACATCTTCGAGAGCATCGACAAGAGCCTGGGGCGGCTGGGTACCGACTATGTTGACATCTACTTCTGTCACAGGCCGGACCCCGAGACGCCGATCGCGGAGACGGCGCGGGCGATGGACGACTTGATCCGGATGGGCAAGGTGCTCTATTGGGGCACCTCAGAGTGGGGCGCGATACAGCTCGCAGAGGCGCACGATCTCTGCGAGCGCTACGGCTGGGCCAGGCCGCAGGTAGAGCAGCCCCAATACTCGATGCTCTGGCGCGAGCGGGTCGAGGGCGAGATCATACCTGCGGCGCAGCCGCGCGGCATAGGGCTCGTCGTCTGGTCGCCGCTGGCGATGGGCATGCTCACCGGCAAGTACGATGCAGGCATACCCGAAGGTTCCCGCTTCGCCCGTGAGCTGTGGGCGAAAGAGAGCTTTATGACCGAGGCGAACGTGGCGCGGGTACAAAAGCTTAAGCCCATCGCGGATCAGCTCGGCGTGAGTCGAGCCCAGCTTGCGCTGGCTTGGGCGCTGCGCGCCCCCGTGGTGAGCAGTGTCATTATCGGTGCGACAAGGCCGGAGCAAGTTGATGACAACGTGGGCGCGGCTGATCTTGATCCAGGGGATGCGATCTGGTCGGCGGTCGAGGCGGCCATGGCCTAAGGCATTCGCCGCAGGTTAGGCCGAGGCCCACCTGACACCCATCGCGCACCCAGGTGGGCCGCTTGGGTGCTGTCGCCATTTGGTTGCCACGCGATGTGTACTGCGTGATCCGTGATACCAGCCCGGTCAGGGGTTTCGCACCACGCAGCACAGCATGGCGCCGCCGAGCCCGCTCCGCTATGAACTATCAGCAGTAGCGGGGCGGGATATCAAGGGCCACGAACTGCTCGACAAGCTCCTCGACGGCGGCGCTGCGCTCGCCACGGGCCAACTCTTCGAGCACCGCCTCGGCAACCGTCACCTGACTGGGCAGGTAACTCTTAACGTTCGCGTAGGACTCTTCATACGACTGCGAGGGGAAGGTGCGCTGCAGGAGAACCGTGCCGGAACCGTCGTGATGAGCGGTGTAGAGTGGGTTTAGGGCGAGACGCCCCTCAGCGTGGGGCCATTGTGCAAATGTATCGTAGTCGCGGAGGATCGGCGCTGCACCGACCACCAGGCTGAGCGACTTCTCCTGGCACAGGAGTTCGAGATCGCTCTGCGCAGCCAGCGCCGGCCCCTGCTTGCGAAGATAGCGCGCCAGCGTCGCGCTATCGGACGCCAGCCGGTGCGGCCGATCGGCCACGAGGTCCATATAGCCCTCAGGCATCAGCGGCTGGCCGATATCAGACCCCTGGAAGAGGGCATTGCGCAGGCGGGTCATGATCAGCGTCCCCTCGGCGCCAATGAGACGCTTCAGCTCGCTTATGGCGGTCGCCTTGTCGCCGAAGTAGTGAAAGGCGTCGGCGCAGAACGCCACCGCGAAGGTCTCGGAAGCGAAGGGCAGAGCGACATCGGCGTCACAGCAGATATAGTGCGCCTCGGGCGCAACCCAGCTGCGGGCCAGGTGCAGCGTGAAGAAGACCCTATCGGCGGCCACCACTGGCTGCGGCGCGGCGCGGCGCACCAGGCTGCGCGTTATATGTCCGAAGCCGCAGGCGAGATCGAGCAGGGGCCGCCGCGGCCGCTCGATGATCGCCGCGTACCCCAGAGCCGCCAGGAAGTCCGGCAGACCGAAGCGATAGGCAAAATAGTCATATGCGTTCGGCATACCCATGCCCGACCCGCGAAAGTAGAAGTCAAGTAGCGCCCAGGCCGAGGCCTCAGCCGACGTCCGTAGCACGCTCACCGCGGCGTGCTCCCTCCAGCGCCCGAGGGCATGCCCATGGGCGAGCGTCTTAAGTCGGCCCAGGCCGCGCATCTCTGGCAGCGCCTGCACCCAGGGCGGGGCCAGGACCGGCACCGCGGGCGGGCGCGGTAAGATTAGCGCCAGCAAGGCCTCGCGCCGGCGCCCGGCCTCCACCAGCTTCAGCACATCGGCCACCGTCCGGCCCATATTGCCCACCAAACCCCGCTTCAGGATGGGGATGCCTTCCACAACCGGATAGCGGCCAGCCGAGCTGCGCAGCACGCCGTAGCCCTCTTTCCCAACGAAGCTGAAGCGCTCACCACTGCTTGGGCAACGCAGGAGGTCGAGCAGCCAGTCATTCATAGGTGGCCTCGCGGTAGAGCGGGTCGGCAATACGGATCACGGAATAGCACTGCCGAACACAAGTGACCCGCTAGAGCACAGGATTCTACGCGCCTGGGTTCAGATTCGGGCGGGGCGCCCGCGCGGGCGGGCCTGTCACGAATGTTCGGGGGCTATGTGATCTCTCAGGCGCGGGCGGCGCTGATCCGCGGCATCTATGCGTTGTCGGCGGCGCCGTGGCAAGCAACCTGAGCCAGGCCAGCAAGTGGTGGCCTCAGCTATGTCCAGATCTGTTTCACGTGAAACGTCCCCGGCCTACCCACTGGCGGCGAGAGCGAGGAGGAGGAGCGCCTGAAGGCCTCGGCCAAGATTGGCGGGCCGGATATACTCATCGTGGCGGTGGGCGTTGCCACCATCAGTGAGTCCGACACAGACGGCGGGGATACCCTGGCTGAGGGGCATATTGGCGTCGGTGCTACTCTGCTGGTACGTCACACTCGCGCCGACGGAGTGATATGCCGCGACCGCCGCCTGGACCAGGGGATGATCGCGCGCCACCGAACCCGAAGGCCGATCGCCGACCTTAGTCACCTTCAGCTGCACCTCGGGTTGGTAGCCGGCAACTGCGGCAACCAGTCTGTCGACCTGCGCGATAAGCTCAGATAGGGCGGCTGAGCTTACAGAGCGCATATCAAGGAGCAGGCTCGCGTGCTCGGCGATCGTGTTAACCGAGGTACCGCCCTCGATCACGCCTATATTAAAGGTCGTGCGCGGACTGCGCGGCACAGAGAGCTCGGCGATACGGGAGGCAAGACGTACAAGGGTATGGATAGCGCTCGGTGTGCCGAAGTTGCCCCATGAGTGGCCGCCTGGAGCAGTGGCCTCGATACGGTATCGATGAACACCAATCGCCTGATGGTGCAGCGTCCCAAAATCGCAGCCTTCGAGGATGATCACCCGATCGATACGGGCACGAAGGCGGTCCACGGCAGCCCTGATACCCCGCAGATCGCCCAGCCCCTCCTCACCGACATTGCCTACAAACCAGATATCACCCTGGTTTGGCAAATCATGGCGCTGCATTACCTGGGCGAGGTGGATGAGTCCGGCAACGCCGGTGCTATTGTCGCCCAGGCCCGGCCCATAGACCCGGTCGCCCTCGTAGCGCAAGCGCAGGTCGGTATCGCGAGGGAACACGGTGTCAAGGTGGGCGGCGATCAGAAGGCCGGGGCGCGCGGCGCTGCCGGGCCGGCGGCCATAGACATTGCCGATCTCATCGGCCTCGACATCACACAGACCGAGCGCCCGTAGCCGGTCGAGCACAAAAGCTGAACGCTCAGCCTCATCAAAGGTAGGTGCCGGCACCTGCTGGACGGCGATGGCCGTCTCGAGAATGGGCCGGTAGTCCGAGAGGTCGGCGAAGGCCCGCCGCACCGCGGGGAGATCACGCCAGCGCTGGATGTCCATAGAATTGCTCTGCTGGGAACAACAGATGACTGATCGCCCCCAGACGTTACCTGTCTCGGTCCTTTTCCCATAGGCAAGGTGTAGTCCGAATTATGACGCAACCCTGGCCGACTGTCAATTTGCCAGCCCCCCTAACTCATGGCATACTGACGCCCAAGAACCATGCCTGAGCAGTCAGGAGCGCAGGATGTCACTGCTGCCGACCACTTCAATCGCCAACATCGCTGGCCATGTTGGCCAGACGGTGACTCTGGCGGGCTGGGTGTACAACAAGACCGAGAAGGGCAAGCTGGTCTTTATACAGCTGCGCGATGGCAGCGGCACAATCCAGTGCGTCACCTTCAAGAAACAGGTGAGCGAGGAGTCATTTGCTGCCGCCCAGCAGCTGACTCAGGAGGCATCCTGCCGGATCATTGGCTCAGTCCGGACCGACGAGCGGGCCCCTGGGGGCTTTGAGATCGATGTTCAGGAGGTGCAGGCGGTCGGCGCCAGCCACGACTACCCGATCTCGCCGAAAGATCACGGGGTCGAGTTTCTGATGGAGCACCGCCAGCTCTGGGTTCGCTCGGCGAAGCAGCACGCCCTGCTGCGCGTGCGCGCTGAGGTGATCGCGGCGGCCCAGGAGTGGCTCAATAGCCAGGGCTTCGTGCGCTTCGACTCGCCCATCCTGACCGCGACCGCCGCTGAGGGCACCAGCAACCTTTTCGCCACCGATTACTTCGACCTGGGGAAGGCCTACCTGGCGCAGACCGGGCAGCTCTATGTCGAAGCCGGCATGATGAGCTTCGGCAAGGTCTACTGCTTTGGCCCAACCTTCCGCGCCGAGAAGAGTAAGACCCGTCGCCATCTGACCGAGTTCTGGATGATCGAGCCGGAGGTGGCCTTCGCCACCCACGAGGATAACCTGGTCCTCCAGCAGAACTTCGTCAGCGCTATTGTGCAGCGGGTGCTCGAGCGCCGGGGCGAAGACCTCAAGACCCTCGAGCGCGAGACCTCTGTGCTCGAGCGCTGCCAGCCGCCCTTCCCCCGCATCAGCTACGACGATGCGCTCAAGCTGATTGAGGCTAGCCAGGGCGAGGTCGAGGGCGCGACCCCGATCCCGTGGGGCGAAGATTTCGGCGCCCCTCACGAGCAGCTGATCGCCGCGAAGTTTGACCGGCCCGTCTTTGTCGAGCGCTACCCGGCCGCGATCAAGGCCTTCTATATGGAGCCGGACCCCGACCGGCCCGAGGTGGCCCTCTGCGCGGATCTGCTGGCCCCCGAGGGCTACGGCGAGATTATCGGCGGCTCACAGCGCATCCACGACCCGCTGCTCCTTGAGCAGCGCATCCGTGACCACGGCCTGAACATCGATGACTATCAGTGGTACCTCGATCTGCGCCGCTACGGGACTGTCCCACACAGCGGGTTTGGGATGGGCATCGAGCGCGCTGTCGCATGGATCACCGGCACACGCCATATCCGCGAGACGATCCCCTTCCCTCGTATGCTGTACCGGATCTATCCATAAGAAAGAGTACAGCTAGCGATGGTATAGCGCGGGGCAGGTAGGGCGCGCGGCGATCGGCGGGGAACACCACCAGGGCGCCCGGCTACCCCGGGCGCCTCGCGGGGGCTTCGCGCTGCTCGCCATCGCCATAAGCCGGCACGATAATGCCATAAGCCGGCACGCCAGGTTTGCGATCAAGGACGAACTACGAAAGAGCAGCCCGCGCGGCCCCTTCCATCCCTGGCCCTCGTTGTCGGTGGGAGGCGATCTTCGGTGGCACGCCGGCGCCAAAGCCGGGGCGCGTACGCAAAGAGCTCGCTGATCGCTGCGGGGGTAAGATCCTGCGGAGGCAATCAAGAGGGGCGAGGTGCGCGACGTTCGTGCGCACACCTCGCCCCTAAGTGTCAAATGGCGTCAGGCAGGGCAGCTCCCCCTAGCGGACCAGGGTCCTGCGCACTGTGTCGGCGGCGCCACGAGCCGCGCTGATATAGCCCTTGTAGACCGAGGCCCGCCCAAAGATCAGCGGCGTGGCGATAGCGAGCAGCAGGAGCGCCGGGATCCAGAGCAGGGGGCCCAGGAACTGCGCGAGCCAGGCGAAGACCAGGCCGCCGCCCACCATCACATTGAGCAGCGCCGTGCTGCCGCGCTCGCCATAGCTGCTGCCAATCAGCTCACGCACATTCCCGATGAGCAGCAGCACGCCGGCGTAGGCGCCGAAGTGCATAACCAGGCCCGTGTTCAAGAAGCGCATCACAAAGAAGATCGCTACCAGCACCGCTATCAGGGCTGCGATGTACAGGTAGAGCGGCTTGATCCGCCAGCCGCCGAACTTTGTAGAGCCACCATTAGTACTGCCGCCACCATACATCGCCTTGTCCTTTCATGGGCCGGCACCACACCGCTGTGCCGGAGACATTCGCTGTCCAGGGCTAAGACGCCGGGGCGCAGACTCTTGTTGCAGGGCGCTCTACGAAGACGCGCTACTCCTCAAACACCGCCTTGACGCGAAACATGCCATCACGCTGATCCGGCGCGTTGGCGAGGGCCTCCTCACGGCTAAGCCCATCGGTCACCGCATCGGGCCGCATAACGGTCGCCAGGCCCGTCACCTGAGCCGTAAGCTCGACACCGCTGACATCCACCTCCTGAAGCATCTCGATGTAGGCGAGGATGTTTGAAAGCTGACTCCGCATCCGCTCGAGCTCCTCTGCGCTCAGGCTCAGCCGGGCCAGCCGGGCCACATGGGCGACATCATTGCTTGTCAGGGACATACCACTCCTCCAAATTCTTATTGGTCTTTGCACCCATCAGACAACCCCTGGCCCCTGCGAAAGGTCACGTCGATCCTCGGCGCCCACCAGCATCCGCCGGGCATAGTGGAGGCGCTGCACGGCCGTGATGTGCGAGGCAACGCCGATAGCGATCAGCGACCACTTCAGCACGTCGAGCTGAGGAAAGAGCGGCTGAAGAAACAGGCCGACAACAAGAAGCGCCAGCTTCTCTTGACGCCCGGCAAAACCCACATTGCATGAGCCCAGCTTCATGGTCGCCTCGGCCCTGGCGCGCACATAGCTGGCCATCACCATGCCAAAGAGGGCGAACAGCACCCAGGCCGGCGCGACAACCCCTGAGAGCAGCACCCCCCCGAGGATGAAGAACTCGGCGTAGCGATCAGTAACATGGTCAAGCACAGTGCCGTAGTCGCTGGCAGTCCCTGATGCTCGCGCCGTCGCGCCGTCGAGGACGTCGGCGAGGCCGACGAACAGGATCGCCGTGATACCCCACGAGAACCAGCCCTGGGCGATAATGAGCCCGGCACCGACACTTAGCGCCAGGCTGAGATAGGTCAGCATGTTGGCGCTCAGCCCCAGGCGCATACAGGCGCGACCCAGAGGCAGAGAGGCCCGCTCATAGATCTCGCGAAAGCGTGCGAGCAACGGCATCATCAGCCCACTCCTGCTCGTTCAGTAGCGATGCCAGGTTCAGAGGCCGGTCCTGTACCGGCCCACCCCCTGTTCTGCAACAACGATTCCGCGACGATGAACGTGTAACCTGCTCACTGCGGCCTCAGTGCAAGCAGGGCCTCGCTACGGCGCATCACTTCTTCCAGTGTGATCGGCGTGTCAGGGCCCGTATGCTCAATCCAGATCGAGGCGGTCGCCGAGCCAATACAGCCCGCGCGATAGAGGTCGGTCGGATCGCCGAGATACGCGTGCAAAAAGCCGGCCATGTACGTATCGCCGGCCCCCGTCGGGTCGCGCGCCTCGGTCGCGTAGGCGGGAATACGCCAGCGCTGCTCGCCGCCATCGATAAACGAGCCGGCCTCGGCCAGGGTGACGATGGCGATCCGGCAGCCGAGCTCGCGGAGCGCCCGCGCCGACCCCGCCGGATCTTCGCGCGGATCAATCCCTGTCAACACACGGGCCTCAACCTCGTTGGCCTTGATCACCTGACAGTGCCGAGCGATCTGCCTAAAGTCTGGGGGCGCAAAGTGCTCCACGCGCGCCCCCCCCTGCAAACGCCTGAGCAGACCCTGCGGGTCGAGGAAGATCGGCGCAGGCGACAGCGCGCGGATCCGCTCGATCAGGGCCAGGGGCGTCTCCTGCAAGATCGGCCCGATAATGATCGCCAGCGCCCCGGCACATACCGAGGGGATGTGCGCGATCTCCGCGGCGATGCCCAGCACATCAAGGGTCCGGTCCCCGCGCTGATCATAGACGAGCCGAAAGCCGCCGGTCTGCCCCCCACAAGCCGTATAGCCCTCGATCCCATAGCGGCAGAGGTCGGCGACAAAGCGCTCGTAGTACTCGTCGCCGATGCGCCCTACCAGCGCCGTCGCGCGGCCGAGGCGCGCGAGGGCCAGGCAGGCGTTGGTCGAGCACCCCGAGAGCACGCGCCCCTCTGTCCTGATCGCCGGCGTGATAATCTCGTCGTAGACAGGGTTCCCGAAGGCTACAATCAAGTTCATCGCTCACCCCGCCCCGGCGGCTAGCTTGTCGAAGAAGCCCTGGAGCTGCTCGTCGCTGTAGAAGGTGATTGTCAGCCTGATCGTGCCCCCGCTCCTCACGAGCTGCACCGGCGTCTCGAGGACAGACTCTAAGCTCCGCTGGGCCTCGTCATCCTCGGGGGACTGCCCACGCGCGCCGCGAGGCACGCCGCTAGAGGCGGCGCCAAGCCGCTCATCTGTGGGCTCGGGCTTGGCCACAGGGCGCCCACGGACCTGGGCCAGCGCGCGCTCGATGGGCACACCCTCGCCGAGCAGATCGGCCATCTGCTCGGCCTCGCGGGTGCTCAACCCCAGGCTGAGGATCTGATCGAGCGCCGCGCCCTGCTGGAGCTCATCCTCTACCCTGAGCAGAGACTGGGCGTGCGCCAGGCTGATCGTCCCGCTCAGCAGGGCCGAGCGCGCCGCCGGCATCAGCCTGGTGTGGCCCACAACATCGCCCAGGCGCTCAGCCTCGCGGACGCTCAGGTCGCGCCGCACGATCAATTCCAGGGCGACCGCCTGCTGATCCGCCTCCTCGAAGCGTAGCAGCGCGCGCCCGTGGCCCGCGCTGATCGCCCCCTCGAGCAGGGCCTGGCGGGCGGGCGGTATTAGCTTGATCAGACGGCGCGTGTTGACCACAGCGACCCGGCTCTTGCCCACGCGCTGCGCGATCATCTCGTCGGTCAGCCCAAACTCGTCCTTCAGGGTCTGGTAGGCCAGGCCTTCCTCAAGGGCGTTCAGGTCAGCCCGCTGCACATTCTCGACCAGCGCCAGCTCGAGCAGCTGCTGCGGGGTGGCGCTCTTCACCAGAGCCGGCACCTCGCGCAGGCCAGCGCGCCGCGCCGCCCGCCATCGCCGCTCGCCGGCGATCAGCTCGTAGCCGCCGCTCACATCCTCGCTGACGATGATCGGCTGGATCAGCCCGTGCTCGCGGATCGAGGCCGCAAGCTCATCAAGGGCCTGATCATCGAACCGGGTGCGCGGCTGGCTCCGGTTCTCGCGGATAGCGTCAACCGGGATCTGCCGGACCGCATCGCCCGCTGACCCGGACGCGCCGGGGATCAGGGCGTCGAGCCCGCTCCCAAGACCTCGTCGACGGCTCACGGTGTGCGCTCCTCTCGCTGCAGCACCTCGTCCACCAGGGCAGCGTAGGCCTGCGCGCTACGACCCTGCGGCTCGTACTCGACGATCAGCTTGCCGTGGCTCGGCGCCTCCGACAGCCGCACACTTCTGGGGATCAAGGTCCGAAAGATCAAGCGCGGGAAGTGGCGCTGCACCTCGTCGACAACCTGCTGGGCCAGATTCGTCCGCCCATCGTACATTGTCATCACCACACCCAGGATGCGCAGGGCAGGGTTGAGGCCCTCGCGAACCCGATCCAGCGTCGTCTTGAGCTGGGCCAGGCCCTCCAGGGCGAGGTACTCGCACTGGAGCGGGATCAGCACGCTGTCGGCGGCGCACAGGGCGTTGAGGGTCAGCAGGCCGAGGGATGGCGGGCAGTCTATCAGGATGTGGTCATAGCGGCCGCGCTGCGGCCCGAGGGCGCCCGCGAGGCGGCGCTCGCGACGATCGAGCGTGGTGAGCTCGACCGCTGCCCCCGCGAGATCCTGGTCGGCCGGCACCAGGTCGAAGCCGGCGCGCTGCGTCGGCATGATCGTGGCGGCGTCCGCGCCGCTCTCCATCAGCAGGTCGTAGGTGGTGGCCTGCAGACCGCCCTTGGCGATACCAAGGCTCGTGGTTGCATTTCCCTGGGGGTCGGCGTCGACGAGCAGAACGCGCCGGCCGCGCCGCGCAAGCTCCCCGGCTATATTGACCGCCGTCGTCGTCTTGCCGACGCCACCCTTCTGGTTGGCGATCGCGATGACGCGCGCCCGCCCAGGTTGAGATCGTTGGTCCACTACTCTTGCCTGCTCGTTTTGACTCAGCATGTCAGGCCCATTGTAACACGCGTTCACCCGGCAGGATAAGGCTAGCGGCCGGCCAGAGCCCCGGCTACGCCACCAGATTGCGCCGCTCTATGGCGGGGCGAGCCGTCGGGGCGCTGCGGCGGGCCGCGCAGGATCAGGGCGGCGCGCGGACTACGGGAGAAAGCGCAGCGGGTCGACCGCCTTCCCATTCAGGTAGACCGTGAAGTGCAGGTGGACGCCCGTAGAGTAGCCGCCGCCAGCCCGGTCGTAGGTGCTGCCCATATAGCCGACCACCTCGCCCGCGGCCACCTCGTCACCTGCCGAGACGACCGGGCGGTCGATCAGGTGACCATAGATCGTCTCGAGGCCCCCGTCATGACGGAGCCGCACACAATAACCGTAGCCACTGCACCATCCAGCCTCTGTGACGGTTCCGGCCCTCGCTGCAACGATTGGGGCCCAGGCCCTGTTGGCGATATCCAGCCCGTTGTGAAAGCTGCCCCAGCGACGCCCGAAGCCCGAGCTGATCACGCCGCGGGCCGGCCAGACCCAGTGTGGCGGCGGCGGCGGGAAGTCGGTCGTCTCGGGCAGCGCCGCGACCCAGACCTCTGGCACATCGAGCATATCGCGGCGCACCCAGCCCCGGCTCGGGCCCAGCTCGACCTCTAGCCAGTCCTGGTAGCGCGCGCGCAGGGCGACCTGCCGTCCGGCCGCAAGCTGCGCGACCCGCGGGTGCTCGGTGCTCGGCCCGGTGCGCATGTTCGTCTGCACCTCGCGCACGATGCCGGCGGGCTCGGGGCCGCGCAGGGCCAGGCCCTCTGCGCCGCCCACGCTCTGAAGCCAGCCTTCCGCCATCGGGCGAGCGCCGCCGGGGATAAACAGCTCTGCGCCAGCGCGCAGCTGAAGATCGTCATAGAGGCCGTTCGGGCCAAAGGACACGATCGCCTCCTGGACAACCCCGAACTGCGCGGCGATCGTCGCGATCGTCTCACCCCTGGCCACGATATGGGGCAGGCCCGAGACACGCGGGATGCGGAGCAGCTGGCCCACCAGCAAGGCGTCGCCCTGATCAAGGCCATTGGCCCACACCAGCGATTCCAGGCTTACGCCATAGCGCCGGGCAAGCTCGCCAAGGGTCTCGCCGCTGGCGAGGGGGTGATACAGCTGGAAGGCGCCGGGCAGGTCGACAGGGTGGTCGAGCGCAGGGGCCAGCGGCACCCGGCCGGCTGATGAGAGCCGCAGCGGGGCGATCGCCAGCGGCACACCCAGGGCGGCAGCGCCGGGCCGAGGCGCGGCGGCCAGAGCAGACGGCCCATAGCGCTCGAGTCGACGCGTGACGCGCGCTGAGCAGGCGCCTATAAGCTCGCCTGCCAGGACCATAGCCACCAGAGAGAGCACGCCCGCGTGGGCGGCGACACGAGGCGGCGGCGCCTGCCAGAGCCATCTGAGCCACGCGGCGAGCTGCGCCCGAAGGTCGGCTGACGCGGGCGGGGGGGGCGCGCTGGCAATACCGCGTATACGGCAGAGCGAGGCCCTGGCACTGGCCGCGCGCCACGCGCGTGTGTGGTGAGCATGCTGTGAGCCTGGCCCGCCCAAGATCATAGTGTTCACAGGCTGCGCCCGCTCGCACGAAGGGCCAACAGCAGCGCCCCTGACAGGCTCGGGGGCAAAGGGAGGGTATGTGACTGAGTGCAGCGAGGATACCCAAAGCCGAACCGTTTGTCAACCTACGACAACGGCCCAGAGGCGGTGGATGGCTTCGTTGCTTGCGTAGCGCTCCAGACCGTGGTAAGATCGTCCTATTATATTCGGTCGAGCTCTCTCTAGCTTCTGTCACACCGGTTCGGCCGCAACCTCTCCACGAAAGGCCGGCAGATGATACGTGTCGTGGTAGACAGCATTCGTGTCAGCCTGCTCACCCAGCACCGGGTGGTAGTGCTGCGCGAGACTGACAGCAAGCGCTACCTCCCAATCTGGATCGGGCCCTTCGAGGCTGACGCGATCGCGATGGCCATCCAAGGCCATGAGCCGCAGCGCCCGATGACCCACGATCTGCTGAAGTCAATGATTGGCGAGATGGGCGGCCAGCTCAGCCACATTTTTGTCAACGATATTCAGGATAACACCTTCTTCGCGCGTATCGTGATCGAACAGCGGGGGCGCACGATCGAGGTCGACGCGCGCCCGAGCGATGCTATCGCCCTGGCAGTGCGCACCGACGTCCCTATCTTCGTCGAGGCGCAGGTCCTCGACCAGGCTGGCGTCTTCTTCGACGAGGACGAGCAGGCCAGCACTCCCGAGCCGCAGGCCAGCGAGCCCACCGGCGACAGCGAGGCCGAGCCCGAGCTCAACGACGACTCGATGTCGATCTTCCGCAATTTCATCAACACTCTCGACCTCGATGACCCACCTAAGGGCGGCTCCGAAAAGTCATCATAGATCTATCCGTTGCCGCCAAGGGCCGCCCAGTAGATGGGCGGCCCTTTGTCTTCCCCTTCGCCGCCGTGGCCAACTTGTGGATAAGTGCCAGTAATCTGTGGATAACTTATGCCATTTGTGGATAACTCACATGACAACCCGTGGATCACATGTGTACGGACCCTGCGGATGTCCTCAGGTCTGCCCCTTGTGCACATGATCTTCCACGCCGTCCACATGATATCCCCCCAGCTGTCCGCGCCTTTGGAATGCCCTATCGAGCTATCTTTCCACACATTCCACACCCCTACTCATACAGCTATGTTCTCCATCCCTTTTCTCAACATGACATGATCATGGACTCTTTCATACAGTAGGTCGCCCCCCTGCACAAGCACGGGCCAGCTATGGTATAATGCCAGCGGCACTGAAGAACGGCAGATACGTGCTAAACCCCGCCAGGGCCGAGAGGCAGCAACGGTAGGCGTGTTCCTCTGGGTGTTCCGAGGTGCCACATCTTTTTTGAGGTAAAGAAATAGGCTGGCGGGGACTACCCCGCCAGCCTATTTCGATCTCGGGCCCCTACCTTCCCCGCGCCTCCTCGAGCTGCGTCGGACCAAA
The DNA here is from genome assembly GCA_013336035.1 of Chloroflexales bacterium. Classification (GTDB taxonomy): domain Bacteria; phylum Chloroflexota; class Chloroflexia; order Chloroflexales; family Chloroflexaceae; genus CAIWXH01. The sequence goes on along the minus strand of JAAXUL010000046.1, from coordinate 4,308 downwards.
GCCGTGAGGCAGCAGATCACGCGGGGTTGTCCGCTGCTGGCGCCCGGCCTTGTTCAGCAGGATCACCTGACAGTTAGGCGCCAGCTCGAGCAAGACCTGACGACAGGCCCCACATGGGCTCGCCACCTCATCGGTCGGCGTCACCACGGCCAGGGCGATGATCTCGCGCTCGCCGGCGGCATAGGCGCTAAACAGGGCCACCCGCTCGGCGCACACGGTCATCGGGTAGGCCGCGTTCTCGATGTTGCCCCCGCGGAAGATCCGCCCCGAAGCTGTGAGCGCTGCCGCCCCAACCTGAAAGCGAGAGTAGGGAGCGTACGCCAGATCGCAGGCTGTGAACGCCGCCGCCACCAGATCCGCGTAGTCAGGTTGGTCCACGAAAGCCTCCCGAGACGAGCCTTCTGACCTGGGTGTCGTCGGCCGCGGCGTGCTGCCGGCGGACAATGCGCAGCTTTTTGGCCCGCATCCCCTTGACTGAAAGGACGCTCACCACTGTCTCGCCCAGGTCGACCTCGTCACCGACGCGTGGCACACGGCCAAGCTGCTCGTAGATCAGGCCGCCGATCCGCTCGGCCTCCGCGGTCAGCTCAAGGTCGAGCAGCTCATTGATATCGTGGATCAGCACCCGCGCATCGACGATATACTCGCCCACGCTCACGGGCTGCACCGAGGGGTCCTCTGTGTCGTACTCATCCTGGATCTCGCCGACGATCTGCTCGATCAGGTCCTCGATGGTCGCCAGCCCGGCGGTGCCGCCATACTCATCGACGATGATCGCCATATGGACCCTGCGCCGCTGCAGGTCCTCGAGCAGCGCGCTGACCTTCATCGTCTCGGGCACGAAGTGGACCGCGCGCATCAGCCCATCGATTGGCGTGGCGCGGTCGCAGCTTCGCAGCGCCGGGATCAGATCTTTAGCGTAGAGGATGCCGACCACGTGGTCGATCGTCTCATCATAGACGGGGATGCGTGAGTGGCCGCTGGTGCCGACGATATCCAGGGCCGCATCGAGCGTGCTGCCTAGCTCGAGGCTGACGATATCGACCCGCGGGACCATCACCTCGCGCAGCAGGGTGTCGCCAAAGGCGAACACGCTCTCGATCATCGCGCGCTCCTCGTGCTCGATCAGGCCCTCCTCCTCGCCGACGTTCACCAGCAGGCGCAGCTCCTCCTCTGTCACCAGGGGTATCAGGGGGGCGTCGCGACCGCTGAGGAGCCGATAGAGGGGGCGCAGGGGCAGGCTCAGGAGGGTGATCAGAGGCCAGAGGAGCAGCGTGACCGTGCTTAGCGGCGCCGCAAGCCACAGGGCCGCAGCCTCGGGGTTGCGTGTGGCGAGGGCCTTTGGCACCACCTCTCCAAAGACCAGCACTGCCAGGAGCAGAGCCAGGAGCCCGCCGGCAAGAGCCGCGGCGCCGTACCCGCCCACAAGGGCCAGGGTCAGCGCCGTGGCGGTGATCGTCATACAGGTATTGAGCACGAGGACGGTCGTCTTGAAGCGGTAGGGGTCATCGAAGAGCCGGGTGACGGCTCGGCCTGTTCGCGGCCTGTTGTCGTCGATCAGAGCGTGCAGACGGTGGCGGCTGATCGCAGTAAACGACGCGTCAACGGCCGAGGTGAAAGCCAGCACCAGCAGGCACAGGCCCACCCCGATCAGCAGCAAACTAGGTTCAGGGTCCTCCAACGGGTACACTCCTCCAATAGGTCAGGCTTAAGAAAAGAGCGCGCTCAGCGAGAGATCCTTATGGATACGCATGATCGCCTCGGCGAAGAGAGGTGCGACGCTAATCGTGCGCACGCGGGCCCCGGCCGCCGTCGCGCTCTGGGGGATAGTATTGGTGACGATGGTCTCGATCAGGTCTGAGCGGGCGATGATCTCGAGGGCGTCGGCGGCGAGAATCCCGTGGGTCGCGCACGCGTAGACCTTGCGGGCGCCGCGCTCGATCAGGGCCACGGCCGCCTCGACGAGCGTGCCGCCCGTCGAGATCATATCATCGACGATAATCGCGGTCTTGCCCTCTACCTCGCCGACCATCTCGAGGACCTCGGCGATATCGGGCTCGGGGCGCTGCTTGGCGATAATCGCCAGGCCCGCCCCGATCCGCTCGCGGAAGCGGTTGGCGCGGCCCACGCCCCCCGCGTCGGGCGAGACGACCACCGGGTTGGGCAGGTTCAGGCTGTGGATGTAGTCTGCCAGCAGGGGCGCCGCCTGCAGGTGGTCAACCGGGATGTCGAAGAAGCCCTCGATAGCCGGCGCGTGGAGGTCCATCGTCAGCACGCGGTCGGCGCCGGCGGTGCGGATCAGGTTGGCGACGAGCTTGGCCGAGATCGGTTCGCGGCCCGCGGTCTTCTTTTCCTGCTTGGCGTAGCCGTAGTACGGAATCACCGCCGTTACCCGCCGCGCCGAGGCCCGCCGCAGGGCGTCGATGAGCAGCAGTAGCTCCATCAGGTGGTGGTCTACGGGCGTGCAGGTGGGCTGGATGACGAAGACATCGCAGCCGCGAACATTATCATGGAGCTTGACCCGTGTCTCACCATTTTTGAACTGGCCTACCATGGCCCGACCAACAGTCATACGCAGGCTTGTGGCGATATCCCGGGCGAGCTCGGGGTTGGCATTTCCGCTGAAGATCAGCAGGCGACCGTCCATGGGAGACGTACCTTTGTCCTATAAAAAAGACAATAAAGCCGTGCTCCACAGCGGTTATGGCCGCCGGGGGCCGGCTGTCAGGGTGATGCTCTACGCCATTGCTGTGTGTTTCGGGGCGGCCAGCCTCACTATAGCTGACGGCTGTGGCTGCCGGGCCAGGACTCGAACCTGGACAGACGGATCCAAAGTCCGCCGTGCTGCCATTACACAACCCGGCAACGCCTCTCCATTATAGCATACTCCGATCTGACGGCAAAAGCGCCTGACGGCACATGGGCACGCCGCTCGCTAGAGGCCCTATGCTATAATCCAGGCGTAGAGAACAGCAGGAGGATGCGCGGTGCCGAGCTGGAATGACCTTGGGACGGCCTTCAACACGCTACGCGAGCTAGATATCTCGGCGATCAGCGAGGAGAGCGAGCGCCCGGTCACGATTGGCTGCCTTGGGCCACGCCCGCTCTACACGCGCGTGGTCGATCTGCTGCGCGCTACGGGTAGCGGCCGCTACGGCCCCACCGGACGCGACCCGTTCCTATACCGGCCGCTGACAGACCGGGAGCCGGGCGATGAGCTGCGCCGCTCCGATCTGCTCCTCATCCTGGTGGATGGTCGCGAGCCAATCAGCAGCGCGAGCGCCAGGGCCCTGGCCCACCTCGGTGAGCTAGCGCTGCCGACGGTGATCGCCATCTGTGACGTCAGCTCGCCCGGCGAGCTTGGGCAGCCCCGCCCCGAGTTTGCCCACGCCCGTATCGTCGTGCTGCCCGACCCGGCCGCGCCCGAGGCCATCGATCTGCTTAGCACCGCCTTGCTTGAGCGGCTGCCCGAGGACCGGCGTCTGGCCGCGGCCCGCGCCGTGCCCGGGCTGCGCTCGACCTACGCCCGCGATCTGGTGAGCTCGGTCTCGCTCTCTAACGCTACCTACGCCTTCGCCTCGTCGATCCCCGAGCAGATCCCCGTCCTGTCTGTGCCATTCGCCGCAGCGGACCTGATCGTACTCACCAAGAACCAGTCCCTGATGGTCTACCGCCTGGCCCTGGCCCACGGCGCCCCGCCCGACTTTCAGGCGCGCATGGCCGAGATAGCGCCGGTGGTCGGCGGGGCCTTTGTCTGGCGCCAGGTAGCCCGCACCCTGATAGGGCTCATCCCGATCTGGGGTGTCGTGCCGAAGGTGGCCGTCTCGTACGCGGGCACCTATGCCACTGGCACGGCGGCCTGGCACTGGTTCAGCGACGGCCAGATCCTCAGCCGCGAGCGTATGAAGGCGCTTGCCGACGAGGCGATGCGCGTCGGCCGCGAGCGCGCCGCGGCCCTCGTCGCGGCCGCCCGCGAGAAGAGCATCGAGGCCGGCTGGCGCCTCGGCGTGCGCAAGGCCCGCAAGGCCAAGGCCTCTGGCAAGGTCCGCCTCTTCGGATACTCGGTCCACTCGAACATGGAGACCGTCCTCTCGGCCACGCCCGCGCTCGGATGGATCGACGCGGTGCTCAGCACCTGCAGCTTCAGGCACCTCGCGATCGAGGGCATGCATTGCGCGGCCTGCTCGCTCACGGTGGAGGAGGTGCTGCAAAGGCTGCCCGGCGTGGACAACGTGCAGGTCAATGGCGCCAGCGCAGTGGCCCGCGTGGCCTGGTCGCCGGGCCAGAGCCAGCCCTCGGCCTGGCTGG
>JAAXUL010001335.1 GCA_013336035.1 Chloroflexales bacterium | reverse complement strand
CGGCAGAAGGACCGCTTGCTGACGCGCATGCGCCGGCAGATCGAGCAGCTTGGTTACAACGTCACCTTGGAACCGATGGCGGTTGCGGCTGATTGACGGCCGCTGCCCCGCCTATTTTCACGTTAGATGTATGACTGATGATGACTCGTTCCCATACATACTATCTCCAGGGTACGAGCAGCTGCTGGATCATTTCCGCGAGCGTGCGCAGTCTCACGGGCTTGGTCAGATACGCGGTCGCCCCTGCCTCCAGACAACGCGCCTCGTCACCCGGCATCGCCAGGGCGGTCAGGGCAATGATCGGGACGTCCACGTAGGTGGGCTGTGCACGGAGACGGCGTATCGTCTCCAAGCCATCCAGTCGCGTCATCTGGATGTCCATCAGGATCAGTTGGGGCTGAACCTCGTCAACCCGGGCAAGCGCCTCGTGCCCATCCCTGGCGACCATCACCTCGTAGCCGCTGGCATGCAGGTAGTCCAGGAGCACGCCGATGTTCGCCTCGTTGTCCTCGGCCAGCAGGATCCGCCCCCGCTGTGCGTCCGCTGCACTCGTGTGTTCACCCTCTATCAGCTCGGCGTTCGAGGCCGTTTCGCCTGTGCCCTGCTCGTCCGATGTGCCCCAGTAGGGCAAAGCGATGGTGAAGCGGCTGCCCGTCCCGACCTCGCTCTCGACCGTGACGCTGCCGCCGTGGAGCTCCACGAGCCGACGTACGAGAACCAGCCCCAACCCGGTGCCCTCGTACTCGCGACTGAGCGAGGAGTCGACCTGACTGAAGGGCTGGAACAGCCGCCCCAGGTCCTCGGGTGCGATGCCGATGCCCGTGTCGTGGACCGTAAACCGGACGATTCCGGCCTCGCTGTCGACGACGGCCGCCAGGCCTACCGTGCCCTCCGCCGGCGTGAACTTCACGGCGTTGGAGAGCAGGTTCACCAGCATTTGCTTCAGGCGGGTGACATCGACCGTGATCATCGCCTCCTGGTCGTCCAACTGGAAGCTCAGACGCAGGCGCTTCTTCAGGGCCTGCTCGCGGACGAAGAGCAGGCTGGCCTGGCAGGCTTCGCGCACTGACACGCGCTCGAGCTGGAGCTCCACCTGCTCGGCCTCGACCTTGGCCAGGTCGAGGATGTCGTTGATCAAGGTGAGCAGGTGCTGTCCCGCCGTCTCGATGCTCTGAATGGCCTTTTGCTGCTGCGCGCTGAGGAGGCCGTAGATCCCGTCCTGCAGACTCTCGCTGTAGCCCAGAATGGCGTTGATGGGCGTGCGCAGCTCGTGGCTCATATTGGCCAGGAATGCGCTCTTGGCGCGATTGGCCCGCTCAGCCTCGACGCGCGCCTGTGCGGCGGCGGTGAACAGCCGTGCGTTCTCGATCGCCAGGCCAGCGCGGTCGGCCAGATCCTGCAGAAACGCCTGATCTGCCTCGGTGTAGGGCTGGCCGCCGTGATCGCGCGAGGCGCCAAGCGTCCCTAGCACCCGCCCATGTACGCGCAGCGGCACGATCAGAAAGCTGGCCATGCCGAAGCGTTCGAGGTACGGGAGATACTCCGACTTGAGGTTCGCGCGCATGACCTCGGGTGACGCGACCGGGATCAGGAGCGGCTGACCGCTCTGAACCACCTGGCCGGCCATGCCGACGTTGGACGGGTAGGGCGCTGGGTACAGCCCACGCATCAGAGCCACGGCCTCGGGGTTCATATGGTCGAGCGCCACGACCTCCAGCGCCTGGTCGTCGTGTGACAGGATGTTGAGCACACAGGCGTCGCCGATCAGGCGCACCGTGTAGCCGGCGATCGTGTCGAACAGCGGCTGCAGCTCGCGGCCAGCCTCGGCCAGGGCACGCGAGAGCGTAGCCATGGCAGTGGCGCGCCCGGCCTGCTGCTGGAGCTGCTGGCTGAGCACCGTGCGCTCGCTCACCTGTTGGCTGAGGGTAGCATTGGCGCGCTGCAGGTGTGTGGTCAGGCGCATCCGGGCATAGGCGAGCGCAACCTGGCCGGCGATCGCACTCATCAGGTCGATATCGTCGGCGGTGAAATCGGGCTCGTCGGGGCGCTTGATCGCCGTCAGCGTCCCAAACACCTCATTGAGATACATGAGCGGTAGGACGAGAACCGAGCCACAGGCGGTCTCGATTCGGCGCTGCTGCGATGCTGGGCTCTCCCGTGGGTCGGGGATGTGCTTCGGCGAGATCGCCGGCTGGCGCTCGCGCACCGCCCAGCCGCTCAGGCCACTCAGAGGGTAGTTGGATAATGGCACGGTGTGTGCGGTCGTGATGCGCTAGAAGACCTTCGGCTGAGGAGGACGCATCATGGGCCGACAGCGTGCACACCGCTTGTATCCGAGTGACCTGACCGACG
>JAAXUL010000498.1 GCA_013336035.1 Chloroflexales bacterium | reverse complement strand
AACGACGCCTCACACGCAGGTTTCTCGCGTCAGCATAGGTCACAGGGCTGGTCGGTCATCTGCGCTGTGGTTGGCAGGTGCCGAACTTTTGTCCGCAGGCTTCGGACCCATATGCGTGCCACACATATACGCCCGCTGCGTAGCCCTCGTCCCAGTGTCCAAGGACGGCTCCTTCAGAGCAATCGTTCATACCGTTAAAGGGCGCACGCTAAAGGCGTGCTCGTGAACCACCGCTTGGGGTGGGGCTTCCTCTCGAGACTCCCATCCAGGGCGAGCGCTACCCAGCGCCGCTTGTTTAGGGCCCCACTACACGAATCGGCTGACCGGTATGCTCACCCCCACGCGCGGACGCGGCCCGGCCCAGGCGGCCAGCCGGGGGCGGGCGGGTTATACGGTGTTAGCGCGACCAGCCTGCCGTCGCGCTCAGCGGCCGCCCCGGCCCGCTCAAGCTCGGCCAGGAACGGCTCGACGAAATCGGCCGGCGCGCGCTCGAAGACCCCGCTGCTGTAGGCGATGAACCAGGGGCAGCCGACCAGATACGGCCCGACCTGCGCCCGCGGCATCCCGTTCACCAGCATGAGATGGTAGGTGAAAATGCGCTTGCAGGCGTGCCAGGCCAGGCGCTGCGGGTCGCTGCGCCAGCGCTCGTAGCGGGCCAGGGCCGCGGCAATGGCGGCGGCGGGATTGGCGGTCGGCGGGCCGTGGCCCGAGCACATCCAGCGCACATCGAGCGCGGCCAGCCGCCGCAGGCTGGCCTCGGCCCGCTCGAGCGGCGCAGCCCCCTCGGTAAAGAGGTTGATCCAGGCCACGTCGTCGGCGTGGACGGCGTCGCCGGCGAGCAGCACCCCCTCCGCGGGCGCATACAGGCAGAGGTGGCCCTCGCTGTGCCCTGGGGTGTGCACGACGCGCAGGCGACGCTCGCCGAGGTCGATCTCCTCGCCGTCCTCGAGCGCGCGGCCGATGCTGTAGGCCTCGATGGGCTGGTCGAGCCACTCCGCGCTGCAGGCGCGGGGGTCGCGGGCGTTGATCAGGCGGGCCTCGGCGGCATGGGCGGCGATGGGCAGTCCGTAGCGCCGCTGGAAGCTGTGATTGCCGCCGCTGTGGTCGCCGTGGTAGTGGCTGTTGACGACCAGCGTGAGGTCGTCGGGGGCCACGCCCGCGTCGCGGAGGAGCTGCTCGGTCGCGGCGAAGTCGCTGCCGAAGCCAGTATCGAAGAGCACCGGGCGGCGTCCGCGGAGCAGCACCATGTTCGCGCTGGGGTAGATGCGTGCATAGAAGTGCAGCCAGTCGATGTGCATAGCGCATCCCTTGTACCGCTGACCGGGCGTCTGTAACAACTTTTGGCGACCAGGGTTACGCCGCGTCGGGCAGGGTGTAGGCGAGGTCGTAGGCGTGGACGCCGTCGGCGATCCGCAGCGTCATCGTGCCGCTCAGCCCCGCCAGATCGCCGGTGCCTGAGTCCAGCACTACGCTAATCGTCAACTGCTGCGCGCCACGGGTCACCGTGCCGCTGTGCTGAAGGACGAAGCTGCCCTGACGGCCGTGGAGCGTGCCGGTGACCCGCTCGATGGCGACGTAGCCGGCCGAACCCTCGACTGCTGTCCGGGCGCTCAGCATCTCGCCCTGGCTGGTGCCCGCGAGGTCGCCCTGGAACTGCTTGTCGATGGACTGCCGACCGAGGGTGGCATCGGCATCGGCGTGAGCCAGAGCCTGCGGGGTGAGCTGGACCTCGAACGTCCCGCGCGCGTGGAGGGCCATTGGCGACTCCGTGACGGACCGGCGTGCCGCGCTGCGTGGCTGGAGGAGGGGCACCCGGAGCAAGAAGAGCTATCCAAAATATCGGCAACGCCAGGATAGCACGGATGGGCGCCAGCGTCAACACAATATCGGCAACGCTGCCTCTGGTCGCGCGTGGCCTACTAGAATGGTCATTCCGGTCTCCCTGGCGCGCCTCCGGCGGCGCCTCTGCCAGCATGTGCAGCAAGCCAGCACGGGGGCGCTGTAGGCCTGGGCGCCAGTTTCGCGTATGATATATGCAACAGCCCTGGTCAGGCGGGCGAAGCTGGTGCGGCGCGCGCCCATCAGCGCCCTCTCAAGCATGTGGTTGCCCCGTGCTGTGCCGGCGGCGACCCTGTGGCAACGGCGACAGGCAACGCGCATGATCCCAGTTCTCCACGGTACATGGCTGCCCACGACGGCGCGCTTCTTTCTCTGGGGCGAGGCGGCGACCCGCAGCGCGCGCCGAGGCCGCCAGGCCCAGGTGCCGGCGCACCCGTCCCAGCTTGCGGCCGACGCGCTGCACGAACGGCTGGCCGCGCTGCCCTCCAGCTCGACCATCCCGCTCGAGCGCGATCTGACCATCTGGCTGCCCTCGGCCGGCGGCGCTCCCCTGCCCCTGCGCGAGCAGCGTGCCGCCGGCGCCGAGCTGCCCGCCGGTGCCCCGGCCCTGGCGCCGTGGCGCGTGCGCGGCCTGCTGCTGGAGCCGGGGCAGGCCATCGAGGCCCTGCTCGCCCTGGGCGAGCAGCGCGACGCGGGCTCCGACCTGCGGGCCTGGCGCACCGCCTCCCTGCTGGCGCTCGAGCTGGTCGCCGGCCAGCAGATCCTCCCCGCCCTCGTGCGCGAGGGCCAGCGTCTGCGCGCCGCCTGGCAGCCACGACCCGCCCCCGACACAGTGCGCAAGCTCGCGGCCCTCGCCCGCGCACTGCCGCCGCTCTGCCGCGCCGTGACCGACGACCCGGCCGCCGCGCCCGCGCCGCGTGCCCTAGTCGACGCCTTCCTCGCGGCGGCGTCCGACGCCCTAGCCCGCACTCTCGCCGCCGCGGATCAGGCCACGGCCGAGAAGATCGCCCGCTGGCGCCAGCCCGGCGCGACCCCGGGCGGCGCCTGGCTGGCCGCCCTGCTTGGCCCCGACCCGGCGCTTGTGCTTCAGGGCCGCCCTGCCGACGGGCTCTACGTCGCCTGGCAGGCCTGGGCCGGCCAGGAGCACGTCGCGGGCGACGAGAGCTTCCGCATCACCTTCCGCCTGGAGGCCCCCGCCGACGAGCGCGCCCCCTGGGCCCTCAGCTACCTGCTTCAGGCCACCGACGACCCCAGCCTGCTAGTGCCGGCCACGCAGATCTGGCGCGAGCGCGGCCAGCTCTTTAGCTACCTCGACCGCCGCTTCGCGCACCCGCAGGAGCGCATGCTGCGCGGGCTCGGCTTCGCGGCGCGGCTCTGCCCGCCTATCGAGCGCAGCCTGCGCGGCAAAGCCCCCGACCAGGCCGCGCTCAGCGCAGACGAGGCCTTCGCTTTCCTCAAAGAGGCCGCGCCCCTGCTCGAGCAGAGCGGCTTCGGCGTGCTCGTGCCGGCCTGGTGGCGTGGCGCGGGCCAGCTCCGGGCGCGCCTCCGCGCCGGCGCGCGCAAGACGAAGCGCAGCGACGGCCCGGGCCGCCTCAGCTTCGCGAGCATGATCCGCTTCAGCTGGGAGCTCAGCGTCGGCGACCAGCCGATCGACCTGGCCGAGTTTGAGCGGCTGGTAGCCCTCAAGCAGCCCCTGGTGCGCGTGCGCGGCCAGTGGGTCGCCCTTGACCCCGATCAGATGCAGCGGGCGATGGCTCTCTTCCAGCGCGGCGGCGAGATGCCGATGAGCGAGGCTCTGCGCCTGGGTCTCGGCGGCGCCGAGCCGGCCCTCCCCGGCGGCGTCGCCTACGCCGGAATGCAGGCCGAGGGCGCCCTCGGCGAGCTGCTGCGCGACCTGTCGGATGGCCGGAAGATGGAAGATCTGGCCCAGCCGGCGGGCTTCGTGGGCCAGCTGCGGCCTTATCAGCGGCGCGGGCTGGCCTGGCTCGCCTTTATGCGCCGCGTCGGCCTGGGCGCCTGCCTGGCCGACGACATGGGCCTTGGCAAGAGCCCGCAGACTATCGCCCTGCTCCTGCACGAGGTCGCGCAGGCCCCCGAGGCCGGCCCGACCCTGCTGGTTTGCCCGACCTCAGTCGTCGGCAACTGGCAGCGCGAGCTGGCACGCTTCGCGCCCACGCTGCGCGTCTACGTCCATCAGGGTGCCGAGCGCCTACGCGGCGAGGCCCTTGCCGCGACCGCGCACGATGTGGTGCTCACCAGCTACCCGCTGCTCGCCCGCGACTGCGAGGCGCTCGAGCCGATCGCGTGGCGCGCCGTCGTGCTCGACGAGGCCCAGAACATCAAGAACAGCGAGACGCGCCAGGCCCAGGCGGCGCGGGCCCTGCGCGCCCAGGCCCGTGTGGCCCTCACCGGCACGCCCGTCGAGAACCGTCTGACCGAGCTGTGGAGCATTATGGCCTTCCTCAACCCGGGCTACCTGGGCGGCGAGGCCGAGTTTCGCCGCAGCTTCGCCCGCCCGATCGAGCGCGCTGGCGATGCCGAGGCCGCCGAGCGCCTGCGCCGGCTCACCGCGCCCTTTGTGCTGCGGCGGCTCAAGACCGACCGGACGATCATCAGCGATCTGCCCGACAAGCACGAGATGAAGGTCTTTGTGCCGCTCACCAAGGAGCAGGCCACGCTCTACGAGGCGACGGTGCGCGACGCCCTGGCAGAGATCACGGGGGCTGAGGAGGAGGGCGAGGCGACCAGGCGGCGCGGCCTCGTGCTGGCGATGCTGACCCGGCTCAAGCAGATCTGCAACCACCCGGCCAACTTCCTCCAGGATGGCTCGGCCCTAGAGGGCCGCTCAGGCAAGCTGACCCGCCTCGACGAGATGCTCGAGGAGCTGCTCGCCGCGGGCGACCGTGCGCTGATCTTCACCCAGTTTGCCGCGATGGGCGCGCTGCTCCAGGCCCACCTGGCCGAGCGGCTCTCCAGCGAGGCGCTCTTTCTCCACGGCGGCACGCCGGCGAAGCAGCGCGACGCCATGGTGCGCCAGTTCCAGGCCGACGGCGGGCCGAGCCTGTTCATCCTCTCGCTCAAGGCCGGCGGGGTGGGCCTGAACCTGACGCGGGCCAACCACGTCTTCCACTTCGACCGCTGGTGGAACCCGGCCGTGGAGGACCAGGCCACCGACCGGGCCTTCCGCATCGGCCAGGCGCAGCGCGTGCAGGTGCACAAGTTCGTCTGCGGCGGCACCCTGGAGGAGCAGATCGACGCTATGATCGAGGGCAAGCGCGCCCTGGCCGCGCAGGTGCTGGGCGCGGGCGAGGGCTGGCTGACCGAGCTGAGCACCGACCGGCTGCGCGAGCTGGTGGCCCTGCGCCACGCCGAGATTAGCGACTAGAGGAGGAGCGTGATGCCCCGACGAGGCTACGATGACGAGTGGCCCGAGTATCGCCCGCGCCTGCCCGCCGATGGCATTAAGGCGAAGAACAGGCGCGGCGACTTCGGCGAGTCGTGGTGGGGCAAGCGCTGGATCAGCGCGCTCGAGGGCTTCGGCTACGGCAGCCGGCTCACCCGCGGGCGCACCTACGCCCGCGGCGGCGCCGTGCTGAGCATCGACATCAAGCCCGGCCAGGTGGCCGCGAAGGTCCAGGGCTCGCGCCCGACGCCCTACAGCGTGACGATCGGCGTGGCCCGCCTGGATGATAAGCAGTGGGCCCTGGCCATCGACGCCATGGCCGAGCAGGCCATCTTCGCCGCGAAGCTCCTGGCCGGCGAGATGCCCCAGGCGATCGAGGAGGCCTTCGCGGCCGCGCGGGTGCCGCTCTTCCCGCGTAGCGCCGGCGACCTCAGCACGAAGTGCTCGTGCCCCGACTCGGCGAACCCCTGCAAGCACATCGCCGCGGTCCACTACCTGCTCGGCGAGCGCTTCGACGAGGATCCGTTCCTGCTCTTCGAGCTGCGCGGGCGGAGCAAGGCCCAGATCATTGAGGCCCTGCGCGCGCGCCGCGCCGACAGCGCCGCCGATGTGGGCGCCGCCGCACCCTCGCCGTCTGTGGAGCAGGCGCCCGCGCTGGCCGACCTGCTGGCGACCTACGACGAGATCGGCGCCGAGCTGGCGCAGATCGCCCCCCACGTCGCCGCCCCCGAGCTAGAGGCGGCCCTCCTGCGGCGCTTCGGCGACCCGCCCGCCGGCGTCGCCGAGGATCTGCGCGCCGCCTACCGCGCGATCACGCGCGCGGCCCTGGAGCAGCTGTTCGCCGGCGAGGGGCGCTGAGGAAGTGGCCCTAGCCCTGGCCCTCAGGCCAGATTCATGATCGCCACGGCCACGATCAGGACGGCGATCAGCAGCAGGATCACCCCGATCACCGTGCCGACGATCGCCAGGGGCGCCAGCGGGCGCACGGGGCGTATCGGCTCGCC
>JAAXUL010000497.1 GCA_013336035.1 Chloroflexales bacterium | reverse complement strand
CGAACGGCGTGCAAGCCCGCTTGCGATGGATTGAGCAGGGTCCCGGGGAGCGCAAGCCCCTCCTGGGACCCTTCGTAACGCAGCTGAACTCATTCGTCGCGCTCGGCGGCGCTACATCCGCGAGGGCTCGGTCTTCCGTGAGAATGCCGCGGCCGCGGTCGGCCTGTCACCCTGGGCGGGCAAGGGCCAGGATGGTTGTGTGCCGTCCTGGCCTTTATCCGATTGCTTCTGCCCGGAAGCGCGCATTACAGAGCCTTGCCTCACTCCTGGTTGCACCCTGTCCTTGGCCTCGCCGGCGATGAGGTCTCCCATCTTGCCGGGCAGGTCTTCGGTCTCTAACCGGCCTGCTGCGTGGCCGAGCTCGTCACGCCGTTTGTTGGGCGCCGCCTCGCTAGCGTAGGCTCACGACCGCCGCCAGCAGCAGATAGAGCCCGGTCAGGGCGAGGAAGGCGGATTGCGCCGTCCCGAGGATCCGCGTGATCGGCAAGCATCGTGATCAACAGGTTGATCATCGTGTGGAGAAATCGCAGCTCAAGCGCGAGCTGCCCGCGCCGTTCATCGTGGCCACCTCGTTCAGCATCAGCACGGCAATTGCGCCAAGCTATTCGGCCCGCCCGATCTTCTGGATCCATTCACTACCGAGGGTGAACGGGGCCAGCTGCTGATCAACGCCGCGATCGCGGGGAGCGGCAGCTGCGCCCGGTCCAGGGCTTCGCCGATCAGTTCGCCACGACTCTCGGGCGCCCGGTTGTCGTCAATGTGCGCATCGTTGCCTCTGAAGTGGCCGCATCGGTGGGGCCGTGAGGGGACGGATGATCCAGGTGGACCAGTGACCACTGATCACTATGGCCAGTCACGGAACTCCCCCCCCGCGCGATGCGCCATTGACGGCGATGCGTTTTAATACGCCCACACCCGCACCACCTGCCCCAAAGGAGCACGCATAGCTGGCGTAGCGAAGCGGCCGACATCAGCGAGCCAATCACTGCTGCGCGCGACCAGCCGCCGGCCTTTCGCGTGCTGGTCAAACCTACCGCCGCGATCCGCAACCTTGACTGCGCCTACTGCTTCTTCCTCGCCAAGAAGCGGCTCTAGCCCGACTCGACGTTTCGCATGGCCGACGACATGCTGGAGGCCTACCTCGGCCTGCTGATCGCCGGCCACACGGCTGACCACGTCACCATTGCCTGGCAGAGTGGCCGTCGCTGATCGCAACGACCCCTGCCCCTGGGGCAGGGGGCGCAAGCGCAAGCACGGTCACGGCAAGTAGGCTGGAAGGACGGCACAAGACGACCTCTGAGGGAAGCATCTAAGCACGGAGGAACGCGAAGCATGGCACCATCAAGCCACGTCGAAGGCGGTGACGCTACCAGCGGCGTTCCCGTGACGCAAGCGACCTACTGCCGCGCCGAAAGCGACCGCACCTTCCATAACATCACCACCATGGCTGGTGGGGTGAACCGATTCTTCCACTTCCGCAACGTCACGCCGCTCGACGACCAGACCGTCATCCGCATGAATAAGGATACGCTCTACTCTGGTGCGGTGGTAGACACCTCGAGCGGCGCGACGATCACCGTGCCGGAGATGCCGGAGGGGCGCTACGTCTCGGTCCTGCTCATCGACAACGATCACTACTGCCCGGGGGTGATCTACTGCCCGGGCGCCCACCCACTGCCCACCGATACCAAATACCTACTGACGGTCGTCCGCATCCAGCTGCTGCGGCCAGACGATCCGGCGGACATTGCGCTGGTCAACCGGCTGCAGGATCAGTTCGTGATCACGGCAGGCAGCGCCGACCCGTTCCCCGCGCCGCAGTGGGACCCGCAGTCGCTCGCGGCGCTGACCGCTGCGTACAACGCCGAGGCCAGGAAGTTCGAGCGGTACCCGGCCGGCTGGATGGGGCCTCGCGGGGCGGTTGACGAAGCCACGCGGCACATCGGCTGCGCCGGCGCCTGGGGGCTGTTCCCGAACCAGGACGCAATCTACATCAACTACAACGGCAACCACTCCACTGACCAGGGCTACGCCGCCACCTACGCCGTGCCGGAGAACACTGCGTTCTGGTCGATCACTGTGTATGGCGCCGACGGCTATATGAAGCACGCAAACAGCGTGCTCAATGCGTTCAACACCACATTCAATGCGGATGGCACCTTCACGGTGTCCTTCGGCTCCAGGGAGCAATGTGGCGACGTGCCCAACCGGCTCGATGTGACCGATGGCTGGAACTTCCTTATGCGCATCTACCGCCCCGGCCCGTCTGTGCTCAATGGCAGCTACATACTGCCGGCTGTGGCGCCCATCACAACCATGGCGACCACCGGGGCAGCGGCGCGAACCATCGCGAAGGAAGCCTACATCTACGGCTTCCCCATCGTGGACAATCTGCGCATCCAGCATTCCTACTTCGTAGACCAGACCAGCCCCGAGTACAAGGCGCCGTATAACCAGCTCGTGCATATCCCGCGCGTCTACACTCCCGCAGACACAGCCGTGCAGACAGCCAACTCTGACACGCCCTACTCCTGGATCGGCCTCGATCTGCGGGCGGAGCCGCTGGTGTTTACGCTGCCACCGATTGCGCACGAGCGGTATTTCAGCGTCCAGCTGATCGATCTCTACACGCACAACTTCGACTATCTCGGTAGCCGTACCACCGGCAATGACGGCGGCCATTTTCTGATCGCCGGCCCTGGCTGGCAGGGTGAGATGCCCACCAGCATCTCCAAGCTGATCCGCTGCGAGACAGCGATCGCCATGGCCTTGTTCCGCACGCAGCTCTTCACTGTGGACGACCTCGAGAATGTCAAGCAAATCCAGGCCCAATACGCGGTGCAGCCGCTCTCGGCCTTTCTGGGCCGGCCTGCTCCCGCGGCCGCACCGGCGATCGCGTTTCCTGCGCCGCTCACGCCCGCAGCACAGAAGACCTCGCTGGAGTTCTTCAGTCTGCTGAACTTCGGTCTGCAATTTTGCCCAACCCATCCGTCTGAGCGAGAGCTCATGGCGCGTTTCGCCACTATCGGCATCGGGGCGGGCCTGAACTTCGATCCCGGGACGCTCGCGCCAGAAATGAAGCAGGCCATTGAGCAAGGCATGGCCGACGCGTGGGCCGACTTTGCCGCAGGGCTGAAGCTCGTCAAGGAAGGCAAGCTAACCTCGGGCGACGCCTTCGGCACACGCGAGTTCCTGGAAAACAACTACCTCTACCGCATGCTCGGCGCCGTCCTCGGCATCTACGGCAACACGCAGGCCGAAGCGATCTATCCCACCTACTATGTCGATGCGGACGGCCAGCAGCTCAACGGCGCGCATTGTTACACGCTGCGCTTTGGGCCGGGCCAGCTGCCGCCGGTCAATTCGTTCTGGTCGCTGACGATGTATGCGGAGCCGGAGAAGTTGCTGGTGGCCAACCCGCTCAACCGCTACCTGCTCAACTCGGCCATGCTGGCGCAGTTCAAGCAGGATGCGGATGGCGGCCTCACGCTGCTGATCCAACATGAATCCCCCGGCAAAGACAACGAAGCCAACTGGCTACCTGCGCCGGAAGGATCATTCTCAATGATCATGCGCCTGTACTGGCCGCGGGCTGCAGCGCTGGATGGCAGCTGGAAAGCTCCGCCGCTCAAACAGGTATGATGCCCGACGTGATGCGGGTAGTTGGGCCCTGAGCGCTCATCCTGCGTCGGCCGCAGCCGCGCTCCACCCCTTGGGCACGCCAGCACGTCGACCTCGAGGGCTCGGCGCATCAGGTTGGCGCAGTGTCGGGCCGCCGGACGGACAGGGGGCCCACCGTGCGCGCTGTGCCCTACCGACGCGAACTGGCGCACTGTGCTACGCCGCCCCCACCTTCGACATCGCCGACATGCTCACCCATCCGAGCTACGCTGCCGCGCCGCCTGAGCGATGGCTGTGGGTCGTAGCGACCTACAGCACGGCCGTTGGCGACTCTGGCGCGAGCCAGCGAATCCGGGTCTACGAACTGGTGCTGTGTGTGGTGGGCAGTGCGCTGGCCCGCATGCTGTACGAGGTGCCGCGGGGGCTAGACCCGCGCTTGGTTGAGCGTGGCCCCAGCTGACAGCGGAAATAGGCCGAAGGGTGCCAGGCTTACATGCTGCGGCTGAGCGATGTCCTCCGCCAGTGACCCGGTGGCGCTTCAGGCGCGGTCACCCAGACTGCAATGGCGTATTTCCACGCCGACCGCTGCTATTACTGCGAGCTCGCGCAGGAGGCGTTGAGCAATGTGCAAAAGCACGCCGATGCCACGAATGTCAGCATCATCATTGAGCGGCGTGGCGACCAGGTTGTGCTGGTGGTCGAAGACGACGGCCGCGGGTTTGACGCCGAGGACGTGCCGGCCGATGACGAGCACACGCGCGACTGGGGCTGGTGGGGATGCGCGAGCGGGTGGCGCAAGTCGGCGACATTGTAGAGTTCCTGGCCGAACTTAGCGCGCATTATGCCGCGTTGGCGCCACCTCCGGGGTCCGTCGATGCGGCGATTCTCTCATCGCAATGCGGTACATGCCCTCGCCTGTCTGTCTTCCGTCTGGCCAGATGCTCATGCGCCGGTCTGCCCCGGATTGAAGCCAGCGAGCACCTCGGCGATGGCCGCCAGCAGGGTGCGCAGGCTGACTGGCTTGGCGAGGTAGGCGCTCGCCCCGGCGGCCAAGCAGCGCTCGCGGTCGCCCGGCATGGCCAAGGCCGAAGCAGGGAAGGGAGTTCCAACGCTCGTCCGCCGAATCATGTCCGCCGCCGCGCTGCTGGGCCTGAGCCTCGGCCTGGCCGCCACCCCTACGTTCGCCAATCCGAAGCCCGCTGCCCCGCCAACCTTCGCCCTGGTCGGCGACCACAACACCGGCCTGGCCAGCATCTCGGCCGGGTTCACCGCCGCCGAGACCGTGGCCTACGCCGAGGGCCGGATGTACGTCACCACGTCCAGCGCGTTGGCGCTGGACGTGGTGAGCATCGCCGACCCTGCCGCCCGGCAGCTACTCAAGCGCATCGACCTGTCGCCCTACGGCGCCGGGCCGAACAGCGTGGCCGTAGCCCGCGGGCTGGTAGCCGTCGCCGTGGAGGCCAGCCCGAAGACTGACCCCGGCGCCGTCGTCTTCTTCAGCCTCGACGGCGAGTTCCACAGCAAGGTGACGGTGGGCGCTCTGCCCGACATGCTCACCTTCACGCCGAACGGCCAATTCCTGCTGGTGGCGAACGAGGGTGAGCCGAGCGACGACTATAAGGCTGACCCTTACGGCAGCATCAGCGCCGTGAAGATCACCGGAGACCCCGAGAAGATCAGCGACGCCGACGTAACTACCATGGGCTTCGCGGCCTTCAACGGCGCGGTCGCCCCGGGGGTGCGCATCTTCGGCCCCGGCGCTAGCGATGCAGACGGGGTGCAGAAGAACCTTGAGCCTGAGTACATCACCGTAGACGACGATGGACGCACCGCCTACGTGACCCTGCAGGAGGCCAACGCGATCGCCACGGTCGACCTGTCGCACCTGGAGATCGTCGCGGTGACGCCTCTGGGCCTGAAGGACCACGTAGGCAACGAGGTCAGCGGCACCGTGTCGATCTACGCAGCCGCCGGCCGCTAGCGCATAAACAGTCGAGCTGTAAATGCTGCGCGTCAGCTTCGCTAACGGCCAGGGGAGAGCCGGGGAGGGCAAAGCCCTCTCCGAAGCCCATCCGCATGATACCCAACCAGTTAGGTCGGAAAAACAATAGAAGGTGTTATTGCACATATCAGCAGCTGACGCTGGCGATTTCCTCGTGGAACGAAGAGGTTATCCCTGATCGCTTAACACTCGCTTAATATTCTCATGCTATCGTGCGCCCCAGATGCCTATTGCTCACAGAGATCCCCTGGAGAAGGTATTCAAACCGCTTGCGTATGTTCGTCGGACCAGGCCCACAATCCTAGACCACCCCGTAGTGGTACTCTCGCACCAAGTCAAACCCTCTGAGGTGTCCGATGGCTTCCCTCCCCGAAGAGCTCCATGCCCCGCCCCAGGCTGAGCCTGAGCGGGCCCTGATGGATCGTGCGCTGCTCCTGTTCGATGCAACCACCGACGCCCACGGGCTTTCCCCCGATTTCCGCCCAGGCCTCGCGCTCGCCGCGCTCTGCTACGCCGCCGCGCGCGCGGCGGGCGCCGCCCGGCCCGAGCTCGCCGGGCGCGATGCGGTTCTCGCCGCACCCCCCACGGATCTGACGCCCGCGCAATGCGGTGCGGTCGCCAGCGCGGTCG
>JAAXUL010000496.1 GCA_013336035.1 Chloroflexales bacterium | reverse complement strand
GCGATCATCGCTGGCGATCTCGCTACCAATGAGCAGCGCCCGTTGGCTGGCCTGACCGTCGCGGACTTCGTTCGAGAGCTGCATAGCCCACATGGGGGCGCTGTGGGACGAGTGCAGCGTGTGGGCGACGCGGTGCTCACAGAGCTGCGCACAGCGATCCCGGCCGATACCAGTGCACCTTCGCCAATCGCAGCGGCTGCCGACGAGGCGCCCTGGGCCGCGTATGAATTTCCCGTGGAGGAGGTCCAACCTGCGCCTCGCCGTCGGGGTCGCCCCAAAGGTTCTGGCAAGGCGCAGAATGGTGTCGCGTCGACGCAAACGGCGCCCGCCCACCAGTTGGCAGAGGCGCCAGCGGAGGCTGTGGCCGACGAGCCTGTAGCTGACGAGCCTGAATCCCAGGTTGCCGCGCCTGAAGCGGTCGCCCCGAAGCGTCGTGGCCGTCCTCGACGGGCCGTGACAGCTGAGCCATCGGCGCAGGCTGCCCCTGAGGCAGCACCAGCGCCGCCTGCTGAGCCAGCGAAGCGCCGCCCTGGTCGCCCGCCGCGTGTGATAGCACCTGCCGCCAGTCTGCCGGCAACCAATGGCACGCAGCCAGCGACAAACAAGGCCGCGCCGGCTCTGATCTCTTCGGCAGCTACGCCCGCTGAGAACAAGGCCGCGCCGAAGGAAGCCGATCCCATCCTGGGCCAGATCGTCCGGCTCTGGCCCTCATTGCACCCGCACGCGCGGCGAGCTGTGGTGCTGTATGCGAGTGATTTGCTGGTTGAGGCAACGTAGGACGGGCAGCAGGGAGTGCCCATGCAGACACACATCCCGTCGGTGATGTCCAGGCGCTGATCGCGATGCTGACCGCGTGGTTTGCCGCACCGGCGAGGGGCCTTTTCTCGGGAGGTGACCGCGAGGGCAGCACAGACGGCGACGCTCTACGTCCCTCGCACCGAGATCCGGCTTGTGGCTGGTTATGCGCGCTCTGATTCAGACTCTATGCGGCGGCGTCAGGCTCGGGTCGAAGGTGGGGTCGACCCCGGTCGTCCACATGGGCTCGTCGTCGACCCGGTTGTAGTAGGTGCCCTCGAGGTAGACATTCTCAGTCACCCGGCCGGTGACCACGTCGATGTCGAGCTCGGGCTCCTGCGCGGTCACGAGTTCCTGGCAGACCTGATGGAGGCGCGCGGGCGAGGCGATCTCACCCTGGCAGACGACACCCGGCTCGTCGTTAAAGGTGCTGATGTAATCGAAGCGCACCGAGGTCAGTTCCGCGAGCGGAGGCAGCGTCGGGTTGCTCTGGGCGCTGGCTGGGACGCTGGTCGCGACGAGGCAGAGCGCGAGCGTGGCGAAGATCGTCGCCTGAAGACGAAGGCGTCGCATTGGTCGCTCCTTTCTCTAGCTCGGCTTCCTGGCCCTCTGAACGATTCAAAACGCCCGCACCAAACGGTGCGAGCGCGGCAGCTGTCGAGCATAGCATTATAGATCTCTATGATACCTGTCGGGGGTGGGGCGTAGCGAATCTGTTTTGTCACCAGGGAGATCTTTTGCGCTACCGATAAGATTCAGTTCTCGCCAGAAAGGCGCCTCCCACGCGTTGCGCAACGAGCTATAGCAGATCGAGGGTTTGGCGTAAGGACGGTATTCATCGCGTTCCTGATCTCAGCTGTTAGAGCTACGCCAAGGCCCTTGCCTGAACAGTTGTGGTTACGTTGGATGGCGCTGGGGAAAAAGGTCAGAGGGTGCGATAGGGCGCACAGTTGCTAATCGGGCCAGATCGCGCTCTATCGCGGAGAAATGGCCCCTGATCCCCCTCACACGCTCGTCTCCGCTTCGGGTTTAGCTGCACAAACAAAAACGTAAAAGGTCAGAGGGTATCCATGGCTTTCTGATGCGGCGCACGAGGCATATTTTTGACAATATCACAAGGATTTGACTGCACATGGTTGGCACACTAGCCATCCGATCGCGTAGAAGGTCAGGTAGCCGGCCCAGAGCGGCTCCCAGGCGGCACGGTCGGCGGGGATGAGCGGGCGAACCTCGATGGCGGTCATTGGGGCCTCTCCCTGGCAGGACGGATGCTGCCCCCGAGTATACTGGATCGCTGCCCCCAGCACCGCTCGTCGGGATGGTGATGGCGTCAGCAGGCTGGTGGTGTGAGGAAGGAGCGAGGGATGATCGACAGCGTACCTGCCGATCCGCTGGCCGTGACTCTGGAGACCGATCGACTGCTCCTGCGGCCCATCCGTCGGGAGGATACGCCCTTCGCGGTGCGGCACTTCACCGACCCGGAGGTCTATCGCTTCATGCGCGACGACGAGCCGATCACAACGGCGGAGCAGGCTACCGCCATCGTAGCCTTCTACGTCGATCAGCCCGGCGATACCTACAACCGCTGGGTGCTGGTGCGGAAGACGGATGGGGTTGCGCTTGGCACGTGCGGCTATCACCGCTGGAATCGGCAGCACCGCAAGGCTGAGATCGGCTATGACCTCAGCCCGACGTGGCAGGGGCAGGGCTATATGCGTGAGGCGGTCGCCGCGATGCTCGCGCACGGCTTCACGGCCATGCACCTGCACCGCATCGAGGCCGTCGTCGCCGTCGCCAATGCGCGCTCGGCCCACCTGCTGCGCCAGCTGGGGTTTGCGCACGAGGGCGTGCTGCGCGAGAGTTTCTTCAGCGGTGGGCAGTTCCATGACCACTTGCTCTTTGCCCGCCTGAGCCACGCGGAGGCCTGATAGGCTGGTGTATGGTGTCCTACCGGCACCACAGCCACGATTATGCCCTCTCGCCGTGGTGCTCATCGGCGAGGTGATACACCGGCCCGTGCCCCGGGTAGATGGTGTGCACCTTGCGGGCCTGGATCGCCGCCCAGCTGCGCTGGAGGGTCTCATCAGTCGCCATGTGGGGCGGCGGCAGATCGCCGGTGAAGGCCATCCCCTTGGTGGTCGCTGTCTCGATGACATAGTAGTTGGTTGAGTCGTAGCCCACGTTCACGATGTTGAGCATGCGGCCTCCATTGGGCAGGGCGGCACGAGCGCCGGGCAGGTCACCTTGTCCGCTTGCGGACAAGCCTGACGATCAATGGCCGGTCAGGGGCGCTCTACGAACTGCTTCAGCGCGGTGAGCATAGTCGCCCAGTTCGCCTCGGCGCGCGCCCGCTCCTCCTCGGTCGCGTTCTTGTCCTGGGTCAGCGTGATCAGCGTCTGCGCGCCCTCAGCTGAGAGCTCGATCGTGACCGTGTGATGGTGCTCCGGCGCATCGGGGAGGCCAGACAGCGGGCTAAAATGGCTGTACTGGAGGAGCCGCCCAGGCTGGAGCTGGAGGATCACGCCCTTGTCCTCGTAGGCCGTGCCCTGCCATTCGCCCTTCCAGACGATCGGGCTGCCCTCATGCCAGTCAGACACCACGGTGGTGCGGTTATAGGACGCGAACATCAGTACGACATCCGCGATGTGTCGCATCACGACGCGCTGCGCTCGTGGGAACCCAGCGTCCTGTCCGCCTACTATAGCGGAGGAGATACGCCGCGTGATGCGCTACCCGCGAGCGTTCTGCTGATCGTCTCGCGCGTTCAGCTCCGGGCCGACTGGCCAGTCCATCAGCAACGCCCGCAGCGGCTCGTAGTCGGCGATCGCCACATCCCACAGCTGGCGCAGCGCCCCTCGTCCACGTGCAGCAGCTCGGCGTAGTGCACGAGCTCGCCCAGGCGTTCGCGCACAGTCTCGTGGGCCTCCGCTTCGCTCGCCGGGCGGGTCTCTGCGTCGGGCACCACCACGTACCCCCTGGGTGCCGTCTGTACCACTGCATAGAGGGAGAGATCCTCGCGCACCGTGTGGGTAAGGAGGACGCCGACGTGGTCGCCGACGCGGAGGAGGGTTGGCTCGTCGATCTGGAAGTCCCCTTCCGGCTCGTCGCCGAGGCGCAGCTCACCGCTGATTGCACGGGCCCATGCCAGCAGATCGAACGTGTCGTCAGCAGCCTGGCCGAGGAGGGCGAGGATCTGGTCACGGAGGACGTCGGAGTCGCCTGGGAACGTGCGGTATCTTCGATCTCCCTCGACGGTGGCAAGGTATTCCATCGCCATCTGGCGCAGCACGGCCTCGTTGGTGTTCTCAGGTAGCATCATCACCCCTCGCTCACGGCACATCAGTCGATCGGATGTTCGCATGCTACCGATTGAGCGGACGGTCGTCAAGCGGGCAAGCCCAGAAAGGAGCGGCGAATGAGTCTGGTGAGCCAGCCCGGCACCATGGCCCTTCGGCGCTCGCCGGTTCGTGGGAGAGGCCGAGCACGCCCCTTAATGCAGGTGGCCACGACGATGCGCCTGGCTCACCAGGGTGCGGGGACATTTTGTCCGCTTGCGGACAGCGCGATCGACGAGCAGGCCAGCCGCTCGGTCAACACGTCGGTGATGCCCCAGATCACGCACGCCGCGCGCGTACCAGCCAGAGGCCGTAGACGATCAGGGGGAGGGCACCGACGACGATGAAGATCGTTGGCGCCAGCCAGAGGCGCTTCCAGGAGTTGATCCGGGCGTGGTGGACATCGGCGGGGGCATACAAGACGGTGACAGGGCTGCCTACCGCGTAGTCCGGGGGTAGGCGACCTCGGCCCAGGAGCGCCGCGGGATGCGGGTGAGGGTATACTGGATCTCGTCGCGCGTCGCCGCGTTCCAGACCATCGTCAGTGCCCTCTGGCGCACGGCGGCGATGATCCGCGCGGCGTGGCTGGCGCGGTTGAAGCCCGCCGCGATGAACACGTTGGTGCCCAGCACCACGCTCCGTCTGTCCATCATCCATACCTCCGCTCTGGGGCCGCGCCCTCTGCTCAGATGAAAGGCTGCTCGCTGATGTCTCGCGCCATCATTCCCCTCCTGGTCGCCCTGGTGCTCACCGCCTGTGCTACAAGCCCGGCGGCCCGTTCCGTCACCCCATCGCCTGTGCCGGCTTCCACGCTCCCAGCTGCGACTGCACCGGGTCTACCAACCGCCGTCCCCAGCGCAGCCGCTGTATCTCCAGAAGCATCTGACGCGGAGCCGACCCGGGTGATGCACTATGTGCCTGAGCCACCTCAGGGCGAGGGCCGCCCCGGCTCGTGCTGGACGTCCTCGATCGCCGCGGCACGGCCCGACGCCTGGCGCTGCTCCGCCGAGAACGCGATCTTCGACCCGTGCTTCACGACCAGCGACCCGCAGCTGGTCAGCTGTGAGCCCGACCCCGTCCATCAGGATCCCGGCGTCCTGTTGACTCTGACGGAGCCGCTACCCACGCCAGAGACCACGAGCACGAGTACCAGCCCCTGGGCCTGGATGGTCGAGTTGGCCGACGGCAGCATCTGCACGCCCTTCACGGGTACCCGCGGCATGGTCGCGGGCAAAATGACGACCTACGGCTGCCAGGATGCCAACCAGCAGCCCGGCGTGACCATTCTCGACGACCTCATCCCGGGCACGGTGTGGCAGGCCGAGATTGCCGATCACGAGCAGGTGCGCACCGTAACGGTCAAAACCGTCTGGCAATAGCGCTGCGGCGCTGCGGGCGGGGATGGGCAGCGCGGGCTACCTCTTTGGGCACCGAGCGGCTTCCCAGCGGCGGATCTGGGCGCGTCTAGTTTTCGGTGCAAAAGTCGGCTCCCAGCGCGGTCTGAGCAGCCGAAACAGTTAACACTCCTGGTGGCGCTGGCCCTCGATTTGCAGCATCTGAAGCCAGGAGGTGGCCTATGCTGCGCGAGCGCTACGACCCGATGAACCTGTTCGAGTACATCCCGGCCCTGGGGATGGAGACCGATGCCGTGCTGAGCCAACTCGACAGCTTGCTTGACGATGACGTGCTGTTTGTGGCGGTCAAAGCCGACCTGAGCCGCCGCTTCCCACGGACTTCCCGCTTCGGGCGCCCCTCCACGCCGGTCGAGGTCATCCTGCGCCTGCTGGTGGTCAAACACCTCTACCACTGGAGCTACGAGCAGGCCGAGCAGTGGGTCAGCGATTGCCTGGTGCTGCGCCAGTTCTGCCGCCTCTACACGGCTAAAGTGCCCGACGACACCACCCTGCTGCGCTGGGCTAACCTCATCCAGCCAGCGACCCTTGAGCGCTTCCTCGAGCATGTGGTGGCCCTGGCGCGCCAGCACCAGGTCACCCGCGGGCGCAAGCTGCGCCTCGACAGCACGGTGGTCGAGACCAACGTCCACTACCCGGTCGACAGCACCCTGCTCGCTGACGGCGTCCGCGTCCTGGCCCGCAGCATCCGCCGCGCCAAGCCCATCCTCC
>JAAXUL010001334.1 GCA_013336035.1 Chloroflexales bacterium | reverse complement strand
CCAGGTCGAGACAGTCGACTCCTCGGCCATGATGTAGCATGCCGAGGAACTCCGGACCATGATGGACGCGCTTCGCGATGCGCGCCGCTTCGACGTCGTGCTCCTTATGGTCACGGATGTCGTGCGGGAGGGGAGCGAGCCCACGGACCTGTTCGTGCTGGTGCGCGGCCGACTGGTCGTGCGGCGGGGCGATCCGGCCAATGCCATGTTCCTGCTCGTGCGGGGTGAGGTGAGCGTGACGATGGAGCTGCCCGGAGGGCGGCTGCGACGCCTCGCCACCTTGTCGGCCGGACGGACGTTCGGCGAGCTGTCGCAGCAGCCGATATGACCGCACTCGGTGCACCTGCGCAGATGAAACCACCAGCTTCCCGTCGCCAGGCACTCCGCGCAGCCGGTACCGCTCGGCTCGGCCGAGGGATTGAAGCCGCGGGCGATCAAGAGGGCGCCGCCGGCCATGGCGGCCAGCAGGGCGCAGCCAAGCAGAGCGACGACGACCAGGATGAGCGGCAGGCGCGCGGCGGGGCGGGGCGTGACGGCGCCCCACTGCGCCGCGGGCAGGGGCGGAAGAGGATGCGGGGGCTGCGCGGAGGGCGGCAGGGGCGTAGCTGGGGCAGCCGTGGGCGGGCTTGGGGCGGGCTGGGCGGCACCGGCCACGAGGGTCTTCCCAATGGCGGCGGGCTGCTCGAAGCGGAAGGCCTCGTCGCCGATCTCGAAGATGTCGCCCGGGCTGAGGCGCTGGGCGCTCGCGGGCTGCCCGTTGAGCCGCGTGCCGTTGGAGCTGCCCAGATCGTAGAGCGTATAGGCGCCGGCCTCGAGGCGCACCTCGGCGTGGCGGCGCGAGGCGAGGGGGCTGGCGATAACGACGGTGTTATCGGGCGTGCGCCCGAAGGTGAGCGGGGCGCCAGCGAGTGGAAAGCTCTGGCCCGCGAGGGGCCCGCGCAGCGCGACGATCTGCGGAGACAATACGGCCTCCTCCGACCTAGTGGAGAGGGCGCCCGGCGCGTTGATAGCGAGAAAGGAAGGACGGGCGACGGACACCCCGCCATTGTAGCAAAATCGCGCAGCTCAGGCATGGCGTTGCGGCCCCTTACCCGATACTAGATCAACGCCTCGAGTGAACAAAAAGTAACGCGCTCCGGAAAGAAGAGCGCGCAGATTGACGCTGCCCGCCGGCCTGGCTATAATGCCGCACAGGGTCAGGCCGTCCCGCGGAGGGGTTTCATGAAGCTGATTGTGTTTGTCACCGACGATGCCCACGCCGATGCCAGTGTCGACGCGCTGGTCGAGCAGGGCTATCGCGTCACCCGGCTGGCCACAACCGGCGGCTTCCTGCGGCGCGGCAACACCACCCTCCTGGTTGGCGTCGAGGATACGCAGGTCGAGCGGGCCCACGACCTGGTGAAGAAGGCCGCCCCCGGCGCGCTCGCCATCACGATGGACCTGGATCGCTACGAGCGCCTGTGAGGATCCTCTACGTCGCGGCCGGCATCCCCGTCCCCGGCACTCTTGGCGGCAGCACCCACGCCTACGAGGTGGCGCGCGGGCTCGCCCGGCTGGGGCATACGCTCCACCTTGTCGCCGTCACGCGCGAGGGCTGGTCCGGCCCCGCACCCTTCGCCCGGCCCATCTCGTCCACCCTCGACGGCTTCCACCTGCACCACCAGGACGTGCCCAAGGCGCTCAGCCTGCTCGGCGCCCGGGCCGTGTGGCGGCTGGCGCGGGCGATCAGGCCGGATGTGGTGATGGAGCGCTACTACAACTTCGCCGGCGCCGGCGTGCTCGCCGCCCGGCGCCTCGGCGCGCCGGCGCTGCTCGAGGTGAACGCGCTGATCGTCGACCCGCCCGAGGTGCGCAAGCGCCGCGTCGATGACGCCCTCGGCGGCCCGATGCGCCGCTGGGCCGAGTGGCAGTGCCACGCCGCCGGCGCCATCGTCACCCCCCTCCACACCACCGTGCCCGCCTCTGTCCCGCGCGAGAAGATCATCGAGCTGCCCTGGGGCGCCGAGGTCGAGCGCTTCGCGGCGGTGGCCGCGGCGCGCGAGCCAGGCCCCCGGCCCGCGGGCCCGCGGCAGATCGTGTTTATGGGCAGCTTCCGGGCCTGGCACGGCGTCACCGACTTCGTGCGCGCGGCGCTGCTGCTGCTCGGGCAGGGGCGCGACCTGCGCTTCACCCTGATCGGCGACGGCCCCGAGCGGCGCGCTGCCGAGGCCCTGGCCGCGCCCGTCGCCGACCGCTTCACCTTCACCGGGGCGGTGCCCTACGGGGCCATCCCGGGCCTGCTGGCCGAGGCCGAGCTTGGCGTGGCGCCCTTTACGACGGCGCCGCACCCCGCCCTGCGGGCCGCCGGCTTCTTCTGG
>JAAXUL010001333.1 GCA_013336035.1 Chloroflexales bacterium | reverse complement strand
GGGCGGATCATAGCTCAGTCGAACCAGGGCCGCCACCTCGTGCGGCGTGAGTGCCCCAGGTTTCAATCCGCCGGGCGGATCATAGCTCAGTCGAACTCGGACATCGAGATCTCCTTGAGTGTGCGCCGTAGGTTTCAATCCGCCGGGCGGATCATAGCTCAGTCGAACGCTCGTCATCCTCTTCCTGCTCTTCCAAGAGCTTCCGGTTTCAATCCGCCGGGCGAGGGATGCGCTAAACATAAGATTGGCGTCGGCGGGCGACGCCGGTTCGGGTCGGGGCGACGCCGGTTCGGCGACCAGCGGTGCTTGACATACGATTGGCGTCGGTTCCGCCCCCTGGATCGGCTCGGGCCGACGCGGGTTCTCCCGGAATCGACACTTGACATACGATTCGCGTCGCCGGAGGCGCCCCAGGTGCGGTAGGATTGGGTTGCTACACACCACCCACCGCTACCTGGAGTGCTTCTATGGTAGCCCATCCCGTCGCCTTCTTCAACCGGCTGGTTATCCCATTTCGCCGCCGTACCCCGCCGGTCGTGCCGCCGCCGGTCGCGTCTGTCGCGATTCCCGATGACCCCTGCCCGCTCATCCACCCCGACGCGCCCCTGCCGCCGTGGGTCGCCAGCGACCCCGTTGTCCAGAAGTACCGCACCCTCCTCGGTAGCCTGCCCTGGGCGGACTTCCCCGAGCGCCCGAGCAACCGCCCCTGGCCGGGTCCCACCCCGGACCCGCGCGTCTCCTTCGTCGCCGCCTACCTCGTCAAGCTCCACGAGGACAAGCGCTTCATGTCCGAGTTGCGTACCTACCTCTGCGAGCACCCCGCCCTGGTCTACTGGCTCGGCTTCCCCCGCGTGCCCGACCCGACCGCGCCCCACGGCTTCGATGTGGCGGCGACCGTGCCCAAGCGCCGTCGGCTCAGCACGGTCCTGCGCAGCCTGCCCAACGCCCCGCTCCAATTCCTGCTCACCGCCACCGTCCAGCAGCTCCAGGCCACCCTCCCACCCGAGGAACAGGCCCGCTTCGGCGACATCATCGCCGGCGACACCCAGGCCCTGCTCGCCTGGGTCAAGGAGAACAACGCGAAGCAGTATATAAAGGAAGGGCGCCTCGACAAGACCCGCCAGCCCACGGGCGACCCCGACTGCAAGCTCGGGGTCAAGTCCCGTCACAACCGCGCGGTGAGCGCGGAGGACTCCGCTGACCCGCCCGCCCCGACGACCGACGCCAAGCCGGCCAGTCAGTGCCAGGTCGGGGTGGATATCTTCTGGGGCTACGCCTCCGGGGTGGTGGCCACCCGCCTGCCCAATGGGACTGAGGTGGTGTTGGCCGAGCGCACACGGCCCTTCAATGAGTCCGACCCCAGCCACTTCTTCCCGCTGATGGATCAGGTCGAGGCGCGCCTGGGCCGGCGGCCGCGCTTCGGCACCTGGGATGCAGCCTATGATGCCCACTACGTCTACGACTACTTCGACCAGGCCGGCGGCTTCGCCGCGGTGCCGCTCAACCTTGGCCCGCAGCACAAGAAGCGCAGCTTCGCCCCAGATGGCACGCCGCTGTGTGCGGCGGGGCTGCCGATGGAGCTGTACTGCTTGTATCAGGACCGCACCAGTGGGCTCTACCCCCACGAGCGCGGCAAGTACCGCTGCCCGCTGCTGCATCCGACCGTCACGGCGGAGGCCTGCCCCTGTAGCGACCCTCATTTTGCCAAGGGCGGCTGCACGACGACCATCGCCAACACCCGCGGGGCGCGCATCCGCCACGAGCTTGACCGGGAGGGCGAGGCCTACAAGCAGATCTACCCCATGCGCACCATGGTCGAGCGGATTAACAGCCAGGCCGAGGCCTTGGGCATCCTGCATCCGAAGCTGCGCCGCGGCCAGGCCATCGTCAACCGCAACACCCTGACCTACGTGCTGATCAACCTGCGGGCGCTTGCGCGCATCCGCGCCGCGACGGAGGCGCGGCCGACGCAAGGCTAAGCATCCGCGCGCCGTGGCAGACTGACCCCGGCTGAACGCAGGGTGGGTGGTGGTGGCACCGCCGGGAAGGGCCGCCTCGGCGTGGGGCGACAATCGAACCGCCTGCGGCACCTGGCCGTGAACTGCCATCGCCGGGGCATGACTCCCTGTGCGCCAGATGCAAGGAAGGCGCCAGTCACCGCGCCTGCGTGGTTGCGCGCCCCGTGCGGTTAGGCGCCGGGACGCCCCCACGGCCCCGTGCGCCGGGCCATCCGCCGCTGCCTGCCACCCGCGGCCCCACGTTTACTCGCAATCCGCCCGCTTATGTTCAGTGTCGCTCGAATCGTCCCACTTATGTTTAGCGCACCCCTCCAACCGTGAGCCGAAGTGATGAAAACC
>JAAXUL010001332.1 GCA_013336035.1 Chloroflexales bacterium | reverse complement strand
TTTCCAGGGAGGGCTTGCCCTCCCTGAAAACCCACCTTTCACTGTCTGAATGCCGCAAGCGCGGCTTGTAAGCCGCGCTTTCAGAGCAGGAGTCACCCATCATGGCTGATGCGACCTATGACGCGATCGTCGTCGGCGGCGGGCACCACGGGACGATCATCGCCTGCTACCTGGCCAAGGCCGGCATGAAGGTGGCGGTGCTCGAGCGCCACACCAACCTGGGCGGCGGCGCGGTCAGCGAGGAGGCCCCCGCCCCCGGCTTCCGCCAGAACTCGTGCGCCCACTTTACCCGCTTCTACTCGCACCCGGCCTACACCGAGTTCAACCTGCGCGAGGAGGGCCTGCACTACGTCTTCCCCGATGAGAACGAGGGCATGATCTTCGAGGACGGCAGCAGCTTCATCGGCTACTCGGCCTACCGGGTCGTAGACCCGCAGACCGGCCGCACCGAGTACTCCGAAGAGAATGTGCGCAAGACCTACGAGCAGATCAGCCAGTTCTCCAAGCGCGACGCCGAGGTCTACCTGGACCTGCTCGATAAGTACACCCGCTACTGGAAGCGCGCCTTCCACCGTCACCGCTTCACCCCGCCGACGCCCTGGGGCGTGCCCGACCCGCTCGAGGAGCTGATCACGATCCCCGACAGCGGCATCGAGCCGGTGCACCAGTTTATGTCGGTGCGCCAGCTCGCCTACGATTTCTTCGAGAGCCCCGAGCTGCGCACGCTCTTTATGCGCGCCACCCCGACCTCGAGCGGCACCTTCCCCGACGACCCGATGGGCCTGCAGGTGCTGGTGCACGTGATGGCCCTGGTGCTCTCGTTCGAGCCGGCCTCGATCGTCGCCGGCGGCACCCAGTCGATCACCAACGCCCTGGTCTCGGCCGGCAAGAAGCTTGGCGTCACCTATCTGATCGGCCAGGAGGTGGACCAGGTCGTGGTCGAGGGGGGCCAGGCCAGGGGCGTGCTGCTCTCTAGCGGCGCCCGGCTCAACGCGCGGCTGGTGGTCAGCTCGCTCGGCGTACCCCAGACGCTGCTGCGCCTGCTCAAGGGCACGCCGATCAGCGACAAGATCATGCACCGCGTGAAGAATATCCACTACGACCGCGCCCAGATCCTCTGGGGCAATGTCGCGATGCACGAGCTGCCCCAGTACAGCGCCGAGGCGAGCAACCCCGGCCTCGGCCGGCTGCCGCGCCTCTACACCGGCGCCAAGGACCCCGACTATCTGGCGAGCAAGTACCAGCACGATATCTTTGTGCTGGGCTTCCCCCAGCAGCTCTACCTGCTGATGGCCCCCGATAGCATCTGGGACCGCAGCCGCGCCCCCGAGGGCAAACACACTATCCTGATCGAGGACTTCACCGCGCCCCGGCGCCTCTTCTCGGCCCGCGAGTGGAAGCGCCTGACCGAGGAGTTTGTCACCCAGGCGCTCGCCCAGTGGCAACGCCTCGCCCCCAATATGACCCACGACAATGTGATCGGCGCCCGCATCTACAACCCCTACGACGTCGAGGCCAGCCACCCCGATATGATCGAGGGCGGCTGGGCCGAGGGCAGCATGATCGCCTCGCAGCTCGGGCGCTTCCGCCCCTTCCCCGAGATGGCCAACTACCGCACCCCGGTGCAGAACATGTACATCTGCTCGTCCAACCTACACTCGGCGGCCGGCATTGGCCGCGGCAGCAGCTACAACTGCTACCAGATCATCGCCGAGGATCTGGGCCTGCCCAAGTTTAGCCTGTAATCGCAAACCCAGTTTGCGGAGGTGTTTCTTTGGGGGTGGTTCGCGGAGGGGCACGGCCCCCCCGCGCCTCCCCGCACAACGCCAGGGGTGGGCCTGGGAGGGCCTGCCCTCCCAGAAAACAACCGAAAACCTGGTTGCGAGGTTTTGCGATGCGTATCGTCGTCTGTCTCAAGCAGGTGGTGGACCCGCTGATCCCCGTCGGCGACCTGCGGGTGGACCTGGAGCGCATGAAGCTGCGCGATAAGCTCGGCAGTCCGCCGGTGATCAACGGCTATGACGAGCAGGCCCTCGAGGCGGCGCTGCGCCTCAAGGAGAGCTGGCCGAGCGCATCCGGGCCCTGCGAGGTGCTGGCCCTGGCCGCGGGCGAGCAGTTTGACCTCGATGTGATGAAGCGCGCGCTGGCCGTGGGGGCCGATGAGCTGGCGCTGGTGCAGGATGCCGCTCTGGACACATGGGACGCAACTTTCCTGGCTCGCGTCCTCGCGGCGGCAATCAGGCGCCTCGGCGGGGCCGACCTGATCCTCTGCGGGCGCCAGGCCTCCGACTGGGATCAGGCCCAGGTGCCCCTGATCCTGGCCGATCTGCTAGGCTGGCCCTGCCTGACCCTGGCCG
>JAAXUL010000495.1 GCA_013336035.1 Chloroflexales bacterium | reverse complement strand
GGCCACCGGCGGTAAAGATCAGCAGGTTGGTGGCGTTGGTGAGCAGGGCCAGGCCGACGATCAGGCGGGCCAGGCTGCGTCGCAGCATCAGGTAGAGCGCGGCGGCCCGCCTGATCGTCGGCCTGGCCCTGCTCACCAACGCCACCAACCTGCTGATCTTTACCGCCGGTGGCCTCACCCGCGCCCGCCCGGCCCTGGTGCCGCCCGGGGCCGAGGCGCCCGCCGGCCCCGTGGCCGACCCGCTGCCCCAGGCGCTCATCCTCACGGCGATCGTGATCGGCTTCGGCCTCCTGGCCTTCACCATGGTCCTGGCCTATCGCGCCTACCAGGCCGTAGGCTCCGACGACCTCGACGCCCTGCGCACCACCGACCTGCTCGACCCCGTGCCGCCGCGCGCCGTCCCTGAGCCACTCAGCGGGCTCCGCGAGCGCGCGCTCCGCGTCCCTGCTGAGCGAGAGGGCTGATGATGGTGCTCCCCCTGCTGCTGCCGCTGCTGATCCCGCTGACGACCGCCGTCGTCTGCCTGCTGGCCCACGGGCGCCCGCGCCTCCAGCGCCCGCTCGGCGTTGCGGGCGCCGCGGCCCTCCTGGCCGCCGGTCTGGCCCTGCTCGCCCGGGTCTGGGCCGACGGCCTGCTGGTGACCCAGCCGGGCGGCTGGCCGGCGCCCTTCGGCATCACCCTGGCGGCCGACCTGCTCAGCGCCCTCCTGGTGGCCCTGACCGGCGTCGTGGGCCTGGCCGTGGCGGTCTACTCGGCGGCGACGATCGACGCGGGGCGCGCGCGCTTCGGCTACTACCCGCTGCTCCACGTGCTGCTGTTCGGGGTCTGCGGGGCCTTCCTCACCGGCGACCTGTTCAACCTCTACGTCTGGTTCGAGGTGCTGCTGATCGCCTCATTTGTGCTGCTGGCCCTGGGCGGCGAGCGGCCCCAGCTGGAGGGGGCGATCAAGTACGTCACCCTGAACCTGGTCGCCTCGACCTTCTTCCTGGTTGCTGTGGGCCTGCTCTACGCCGAGGTCGGCACCCTGAACATGGCCGACCTGGCCCGCCGCGTGCCGGCCCACCCCCAGCCCGCCCTGATGACCACCCTGGCGATGCTCTTCCTGGCGGCCTTCGGGATCAAGGCCGCGGCCTTCCCGCTCTTCTTCTGGCTGCCGGCCGCGTACCACACCCCGCCGCCCGCCGTCTCCGCGCTGTTCGCCGGCTTGCTCTCTAAGGTGGGCGTCTACGCGCTGATCCGCACCTTCACCCTGATCTTCCGCCAGGACCCGGCCCTGACCCAGACGCTGCTGCTCAGCATCGCCGCCTTGACGATGGTGACGGGCGTGCTCGGCGCGGTGGCCCAGGGCGAGCTGCGGCGCATCCTGGCCTTCGAGAGCATCAGCCAGGTGGGCTACATGCTCCTGGGGCTGGGGCTGCTGAGCCGGCTGGGGCTGGCGGCGGCGATCTTCTTCATGCTGCACCACGGCGTGGTGAAGACCGGACTGTTCCTGGTGAGTGGGCTGGCCGAGCGGCGCCAGGGCACCGGCGAGCTGCGCGCCCTGGGTGGGCTGTATCGCGCCGCGCCGCTGCTCGCCGCCCTGTATCTGGTGGCGGCCCTGGCGATGGCGGGGCTCCCGCCGCTCTCCGGCTTCGCCGCCAAGCTGGCGCTGGTGCAGGCCGGCCTGGGCGCCGGGCAGGGCCTGCTGGTCGCCGTCGCGCTGCTGGTGAGCGTCGTCACGCTGTATGTGCTGATGCGGGTCTGGTCCGAGGCCTTCTGGCGGCCCGCCCCGGCCGGCTTCCCGCTGCCGGCACCGGGAAGCCGGGCCAGCCCCACCCCCGCGCTGGCGGCAGCCGCTGCGCTGGCGGTCCTGGCAGTCCTGCTGGGGGTCGGGGCCGAGCCGGTGCTGGACGTGACCCTGCGGGCGGCCGACGCGCTACTGCAGCCAGAAGCGTACATCGCCGCCGTCCTCAGACGGTGAGGCGGCTGAGAAAGGGCGCACGCTGATGCGCGGACTGTTCTGGAACCTGGCCCTGGCCCTGGCCTGGGTCGCCGTGACTGGCGACGTGTCGCCGGGCAACCTGAGCCTGGGCTTCGGGCTGGGCTTTCTGGTGCTGGTGCTGATGCGGCGGGCGGTGGGCGTGCCCGACTACGGGGTGCGGACGGTCCGCCTGCTCGGGCTGCTGCTGTTCTTTGGGCGCGAGCTGATCGCGGCCAACCTGCGCGTGGCCTACGAGGTGCTGACCCCGGCCCTCAACATGCGCCCGGCCGTGATCGCGGTGCCCCTCGACGCCCGCACCGACCTGGAGATCACCCTGCTCGCCAACATGATCACCCTGACCCCCGGCACCCTGAGCCTCGACGTCTCAGCCGACCGCGCGACGCTCTACGTCCACGCGATGTACGGCGAGGACCCCGCGGCCGTGCGGCGCGCGATCAAGGATGGCTTCGAGCGGCGCCTCCTCGAGGTGCTGCGATGAGTGATCTGCTCGATGTGGAGAGCCTGGTGCTCCTG
This sequence comes from Chloroflexales bacterium, assembly GCA_013336035.1. Lineage (GTDB taxonomy): Bacteria > Chloroflexota > Chloroflexia > Chloroflexales > Chloroflexaceae > CAIWXH01. The sequence goes on along the minus strand of JAAXUL010000495.1, from coordinate 3,764 downwards.
GCGGCGGTGGTCGCCTTCGCCGCGAGCTTCGTGCGCCTGGCGCGGGGGCCAAGCCTGCCCGACCGGGTCGTAGCCCTGGATCTCATCGCGGTCGTTTCGGCGGCCTTCATGTGTATCTACGCCATCGAGACCGGGCAGGCGGTCTTTCTGGACGCGGCGATCGTGCTGGCGCTGATCGTCTTTCTCGGCACCGTCGCCTTCGCCCAGTACCTTGAGCGGAGGGCCGGCGATGAGTGAGCGCATCGGCGACGTGCTGCTGGTGGTCGGCGCCGTGTTCCTGCTCCTGGCGGGGGTGGGGATGCTGCGCATGCCCGACCTGTTCACGCGCATGCAGGCCGCGACCAAGGCCTCGACCCTGGGCATCGCCTGCGTGCTGCTCGCCGTGGCGCTCCACTTCGCCAGCATTGGCGTGACCATGCGCGCCCTGGCGGCCATGGCCTTCTTCCTGCTGACCGCGCCGGTCACGGCGCATCTGATCGGCCGGGCCTCGTACTTCGTCGGCACCCCGCTCTGGGAGCGCACGGTGTCTGATGAGCTGCGCGGGCACTACAACCCGTTCCATCGCACTCGCGCCAGTGCGGAGGATGGGCCCGAGGGTGAGGCGCCCCAGGCGTAAGCGCCGCCGGGGCTGGCGCAGCTCACGCTCTGTGGAGGTTGACGGCCCGCCCCTTGCTAGCGGCGTAGCGGAGGTCTCCAGCCCATGGACAGACGGATCTACGACAAGCTCTCGCTCCGGCTCCTGGTGGTCGCCCTCGCGCCGGCCCTGCTGGTGAGCGCGACCCTGAGCGCGCCAATGATCGGGCTGCCCCGCGAGCAGATGCTGGAGCAGGCCACCGAGCGGGTGGTGCAGGCGAGCCGCACCACCGAGGCGATCTACCAGGAGCGCATGGCCTTCGCCGCCCTGCTGGCCGAGCTGCTGGCCGAGCTCGCCGCCTTCGTGCAGGCCGAGCGGCCCGACGACCCGGCCGCCCTCGCCGCCTTTGTCCGCGAGACCCGCGCGCACACCCTCTTCGACCTCGTGACCCTGGTGGACGCCGGCGGGGGCGTGGTGGCCCAGGACGGCGCGACACGGCTGTGGCGCGGGCTCCCGAGCGCGCCGCTCACGGTCTGGGGGGCGCCCGGCCTGGGCCTGGTGGTGGAGGTGCGCGCGCCCATCCTGGACCCGGTGCGGCCGGCGCGGACCTTTGCCGGCAGCTTCGCCCTCGATGCGCCCGCCCTCACCCTCTTCCGTGAGCGCACCGGCCTGGAGCAGAGCCTGCTGGTGGACGGTCGGCTGGTGGCGACCAGCCTGCCAGCGCGCGTGGACGGGCTCACCACCGAGCGCGATGCCGCGGTCGACCTCGCCACCCTCGACGAGCCCCGCACGCTGGAGGTACGGGTCGGCGAGGTGGCCTATCTTGCCCGCTACAAGCCCCTGCGCGATCCGGCGGGGCGCGTGGTGACCGTCGCCGAGCTCTTGCTGCCCCTGGCCCCGGTGCGGGCCGCCCAGCAGCAGGCCACAGCCCTGCTGCTGGTGATCTCGGCCCTGGCCGTCCTCGCCGCCACCCTATTCGCCATCACCCTGGCCCGCTGGGTCTCGCGGCCCATCCAACAGCTCGGGTGGGCCTCAGCGGCCCTTGGGCGCGGCGAGCTCGCGCAGCCCGTGCAGGTGCGCGGCCCCACCGAGCTGATCGCGCTTGGCGAGGTGCTGGAGACCGCCCGCCGCCAGCTCGCCACCGCGCGGACGGCCCTGGCCGAGGAGAAGGAGCGCTACGCGAGCATCCTCGAGTCGATTGGTGAGGCCCTGATCACCGTGGATGCCTGGGGGTGCGTCACCGGGATGAACAGCGCCGCGGAGCGCCTGCTCGGGATGCCGGGATCGTCAGCCCTCGGCCGGCCCTTGTCCGCGCTGCTCCCCACCGGGGATGGGCACCCGCTGGAGCGCCAGCGGATCCCGTTCGGCAGCACGCTGCGGGTGGCCCTGCGGGGCGAGGAGGATCCGCCCCGCACCGTGGCGATCACGCGCTGCCTGCTCCTCGGACGCCCGGGCTCAGCCCGCGAGGAGGTGCTGGTGCTGCGCGATATCAGCGATGAGGTGGCGGTGTCCCAGCTCAAGGAGGCCTTCCTCGCCAACATCACCCACGAGTTCCAGACACCCCTCGCGGCGCTCCTGGCCTCCCTCGAGCTGCTACGCGAGGAGGACGAGCGCCTGACCGCGAGCGAGCGCGGCCGCCTCCTCGAGACCAGTGCCACGGGCACCCGGCGGCTGCAGCAGCTGGTGGCGAACCTGCTTGACAGCGCCAGCCTCCAGGCCGGCTACTTCCGGGTGGAGCCGGAGCTGAGCACCCTGCGCCCGCTCGTCGCCGAGGCGGTGGCGACGGTCGAGCCGGTGGCGCGGCAGCGCGGCCAGCAGATCGCCGTGGCGCTGCCCGCGCAGCTTCCGCCCATCCTGGCCGACGAGCCCCGGCTGGTGCAGGCGATCGTCAACCTGCTCGCCAACGCCAGCAAGTTCGGCCCGCCGGACGACACGATCCAGCTGCGGGTGACCACCGCAGGCGGCACCGTGCGGATCGCCGTGACCGACCACGGGCCTGGGGTCGTCCCGGCGCGGCAACGCCACCTGTTTGAGCGCTTTCTGCGGCCGGGGTCGGCGACGGAGCGGGCCCAGGGCGCCGGCCTCGGCCTCGCGATCACGCGAGCCATCGTCGAGCGCCACGGCGGCGCCGTGATGCTGGAGCCTGGCGCCGCGGGCGCGACGACCTTTGTGATCGCCCTGCCCCAGGCGCCGGTGGACGAGGAGGAGCTCGATGAAGTTGCTCTTGGTTGATGATGACGCCGCCCTGGCCGAGGTGACGGCCTTTGCCCTGCGGCGCGCGGGCTATGCCGTGGTGACCGCCGCCGACGGCGTGCAGGCCCTGCGCCGCTGGGCCGACGAGGCTCCCGACCTGGTGCTGCTGGATATCCAGATGCCCCAGAAGGATGGCCTGCAGGTCTGCCGCGAGCTGCGCGCCCAGAGCGATGTGCCGATCATTATGCTCACGGTGCAGAGCAGCGACGACGATGTGGTGGGCGGACTCCAGCTGGGGGCCGATGACTACATCACCAAGCCGTTCAGCCCGCGCCAGCTGGTGGCGCGGGTGGAGGCGGTGCTGCGGCGCCGGGGCCCCGTCCCGCAGGGCCGGCTCGCGGCCGGCGACCTGGTGCTCGACCCCGACCAGCACGTGGCCTACGCCGCGGGCCAGACGGTGCGGCTCACCCGGCTGGAGTACCGGCTGCTCCACTATCTGCTGGTGAACCAGGGCCAGGTGCTGCCAACCGAGACGATCACCAGCCACGTGTGGGGCTATGGCGACGGCGACCGGGGGCTGCTCAAGCAGCTCGTCTTCCGCCTGCGCCAGAAGATCGCGGCGGCCGGCGGCGACGAGCAGCGCATCGAGACGGTCGCGGGGATCGGCTACACCATTCCCCGCGAGCGCACCGCCGGAGCGTGAGGGAGGCCTGATGGTCAGGAATGTTACGGGCTTGGCACGCTGGTGGGCGCGGCCTCAGGCACAGGCGGGGTCGAGGTGCCGGCTGCGGACGTCGACACGGGTTCGGCAAGCTCCTCGGCCGGGAGATTGACCAGCGGCACCAGGCCGCCCTCGCCGCCCATAAACCGGGGCAGCACGCCGTCCCAGCGCTCGATGAAGCGCAGCTGGAGCAGCTCAGGCGAGATCACCTCGCGCTGCAGGCGGAGCGCCTCGGCCTCGGCGCGGGCCACCTCGAGGCGCGCCGTCGCCTCGGCC
>JAAXUL010000494.1 GCA_013336035.1 Chloroflexales bacterium | reverse complement strand
AGGCCTTCCAGTGCCGTGTCGGTGAGCGAAGCGTCCGCACCGCCGTGCTCGCCATGGCAGGTCTGGCAGGTCTGCCCTGCGGGGATGGCGCCGTGGAGCGCCGTCGGGTCGGCTTGCTCAGTGGCAATGGTGGTATGGCAGTCGAGGCAGCGCGCGCTCATGCGGGTACAGCCGAGATTCGTGTAAAAACGGGAAGTAATCGATTCCGTGTAGGATGGCTAGATTTGGCCAGCGGATAGCTGTCGGCTGCGCCGGCTTGCCTTACTTATGGACAAGGAATGGCCACGTTTATAAGGAATGCTATGAACCCCCGTAATTAACAGGTGTTATACTTGATGTTATTGTTGATACTACTACAGAGTAATTATATGTATTTTAAGGTGAGATATTGAACCCTCCTACCTCCCTGTATCGTATTATCGGTGCTGCGCTCGTGATAATTGGCGCACTACTTGGTGGTATTTTATATTTCCGTGCTCCTTGGAGTATTGATATGATGGATTTCTTGGTGCGTCCTCTACTGTTGTTTGTATTGCCAATATCCATTGTCGGCCTACTATTGGCTACTTACAGGGGCATAGCTTTTCCCAAGCCGCTTTATCCATTGGTTGTTATGGGTATTGGTATTGTCGGAGTAATAGCGCTTTATGATTGGCCGAGCATAAACAGCCAATATTTTTGGGAAGATAGTAATCAACAACTTTTCGTTCTTGAAACTGCCTATTTTTATCTCTCCATTCCCTTTCTGTATTGTTGTTGGATGTCCATTTCAAGCCTATTGCTTAAGAAACCCGCTGACAAGTGACTTTGTCTTCTTTCAGATAAGTCCTCTCATCTTCACGAAACAAGAGAATGAGTAGAATTCATGGACATAGTCTGCTGGTGTCCTAACTACACCTTAATACCGCTCGTGCTCCATAACGTTTCGTCACTTCCAGGCAATCTTTTCGACCTCGTTTTGAAGATCGCGGGCGGTACCTTTGATATAGAGCATCGTGGTGTCGAGGGAGTCGTGGCCCATAATTTGGGCCAGCCGGTGGAGTGGGGTTCGGGCAGCCATTAGGTAGCCGAAGCGGTGACGCAGGTCGTGAGGGCTGAGGTCAGCAACGCGTGCCTGGACTGCGTAGCGCGCGACCAGATAGCCTAACCCGCGGGCGGTGAGCGCCGCCCCCGTCTTCTCCGAGGGAAAGAGTGGCGCTTCAGCCTCGCCAGGCTTTTCAAGGAGGGGCGCAAGGGCGGCACGCGCCGTCGCGTTGAGCGGCACCTCGCGATATTTGTTGCGCTTGCCGTAGACCCGCAGGATACCGCTGCGTTTGCCGAGCGTCACGTCGCACCGGCGTAGTGCACAGACTTCGCGTGCCCGCAGGCCCGTGTGCAGCATGAGGGTGATGAGCGCCTGGTCGCGGGGGCTGCCGTGGGCGGCGACGGCCGCCAGCAGGGCCTCTTCTTCGTGGTCCTCCAGGTGGCGTGGCGCCTGCGGCGTCTCGGGAATCAGCTTGACTGGCGCCGCCGGATCGCGTGTCATCAGCCCTTCGCTCACTAACCAGGCGCTGTAGCGTTTGAGGCTCACCAGGGCGCGGTTGACAGAAGCCAGCCGCAACTGGCGGGTGTGCTGGAGGTAGCTGCGGTAGCGGGTCAGCAGCGGGGTCGTCAGGCGCGCTGGGGTGAACGCGACCACTTCCTCCTGGCCAGCGGCCCATTCCCCCTCAGCCCAGGCGATAAACTGCCGCAGGTCGCTCAGGTAGTTGCGCACGGTCACCGCGCTCGCGTCGGTGGTCGTGCGAAGCGCCGTCGCATAGGCGTCGAGCGCGGCCTGGCCCTCGGTCGAGAGGGCCGGCATCGCACTCCGCCTTGCTCGTCGCGCTATCCCACTTTCCTTAGCAGACATCGCTGTTCGCCGTTCTTGACACCCTTAGCAGACATGAAGGGCGTGTTTTTGGCCTATTGATGTCTGCTATACTCCCGTAGCAGACATCCCCCGTCCGCACCATCCTAGCCCTGAAAGGTCGCCCCGGTATGGCGTCCATCGAGCGCACGGCGTACCCGTTCTACCGTCATGCCCTGGCCCGTGTTGACCTGGAGCGCCATTACACGCTCTCACCGGAGGAGATCGCCTGGCTGAGCGCCATCACCCGCCGACCTGCTGGCCTGCTCTGCTGTGCCGTCCTGCTCAAGGCCGTCCAGCACCTCGGCTACTTCCCGGTGCTCTCGCACGTGCCGGCCACGGTCATCGTCCACCTCCGCCACACCCTCGACCTCCCCGAGACTGTCTCCATCTTCGGCGTCTCCAGCCGTTCCGTCAAGACCTACATGCAGCGCATCCGCGAGCACCAGGGGCTGATCAGCCATGGGCGCACCGTCCGGCACCAGGTACTCCTGGCCATGGTTCAAGCTGCCGAGACCACCGATGCCCCGGTCGACCTCATCAATGCCGCCCTTCAGACCCTCACCACACAGCGCATGGAGCTGCCAGCCTTCAGCACCCTCGACCGCCTGGCCCGCCGGGTACGCCACCTCTCCCAGGCTCGTCTCGGCACGTTGGTACGTGGTCGACTGGCCGATGCCGCGCTCGAGCCCTTGCTTGCCCTTCTGCTGCCGACCGCTGACCGCCCGTTCACGCTCTGGAACGAGCTCAAGCGCCTTCCCGAGGAAGCCACCCACGACCACTTCGCCGACCTGCTCGACCACCTGGCCTGGCTCGAGCACCTGGGCGATTTCACGGCCGTCCTCGATGGCATTGCCCCACGCAAAGTGCAGCAGATCGCCGCGGAGGCCCGCGTCCTCGATGCAGCCGAGGTGCGCCCCCTGGTCGAGCCACGGCGCCTCCTGCTGGTGGTCTGCCTGATCCATCAGACCCAGGCCGATACCCGCGATGCCCTGGTCACCACCTTTCTCAAGCGCGTGGCCGCCTTTCAGCGCGCGGCACAGCACGACCTGGAGGAGCTTCAGCGTGCCCATCAGGACAGCATTGACCAGCTCCTTGCCACCTTTCAGGCGGTTCTGGAGATCCATACGACCGCGCCAGCGCATGAACAGGCGCCACGCGTCACGGCGCTGCTCGACAGCGCCGGCGGCCCATCGGCCCTCTATGACCGCTGTGCCGCCATGCGCGCCTACACCACCAATAACGCGCTCCCCCTGGTCAAGGATGCCTACCTCAGCCATCGGAGTCTCTGCTTTCGCCTGCTGGAGGCCTTGCGCTTCGTCTCCACCAGCCAGGACACCGCGCTCCTCACGGCGCTGGATTTCCTCCGTGCCAACCAGCACCGCAAGGGCTTGGTCCTCCCGGCCACGCTTGACCTGAGCTTTACCTCGGAGGCCTGGCAGCGCCTCATCGTGACGCACCAGCAGGGCAAGCGGGTCTTTGTCCGCCAGCAGCTCGAGGCCGGTATCTTTGTCAGTCTCGCCGCCGAGCTCCGCTCGGGCGATATCGCGGTCGTCGGCAGTACCCGCTATCCTGACACCCGCGCCCAACTCCTTCCCTGGGAAGCCTGTGCGCCGCTGGTGGCCGCCTGGGCTGAGGAATTGGGGCTGCCCGCGACCGCGCGCGGACTGGTGGACGACCTCCAGCAACGGCTCAGCGCGGCCGCCGCGCTGGTCGATCAGCAGTTTCCCGGCCAGGACCAGTTGACGATTTCCGCGGACGGGGTGCCAGTGCTCAAACGGGTTCCCCGGCGGGAGGTGCCGCAGTCGGCGCGGGTTCTGGAACGGCAGATCCTCGCGCGGATCCCCGATCGCCACCTCCTGGATATGCTCGCTACAGTGGGCACCTGGACGAACTACACACGCCACCTCGGGCCGCCCGCGGGCACCGAGCCGAGGCTCAGCCAGGCGCCCGCAGACTACACCCGGCTCCTCTTTGCCTACGGCACCAACCTGGGGCCGACCCAGGCCGCGCGCCATATGCGCGACGCCATCAGCGCGCGTAGTCTGTCCTACCTCAACCAGCGCCATGTCACGAGCGCCAAGCTCACGGCCGCCCAGACCGATATCATCAACACCTATCACAAGCTCATGCTGCCGCGCCTCTGGGGCACAGGGCGCAGTGCCGCCGCCGACGGCACACTCCTGCTCCTGGTCGACTCGAACCCCCTGGCCGAGCTCCACTTCCGCTACCGCATGCGTGGCGGCATCGCCTACCATCACGTCGCCGACAGCTACATCGCCATCTTCAGCCACTTCATCCCCTGCGGGGTCTGGGAGGCGATCTACATCATCGAGGGGTTGCTCCAGAACACGTCTGACCTCCAGCCACGCCGGGTTCACGCCGACACCCAGGGCCAATCCACGCCGGTCTTCGCGCTGGCCCATCTGCTGGGCATCGAGCTGCTGCCGCGCATCCGTAACTGGAAAGACCTGAACTTCTACAAGGCTGACCCGAGCACGACCTACACGCATATCGAGCCGCTCTTCGGCGGGGCCATCGACTGGGCCCTGATCGAGCGACACTGGCAGGATCTGATGCAGGTGGTGCTCTCGATCCGAGCGGGGACGATCACCTCGGATGCCATCCTCCGCCGGCTGGGGCACGAGAGCCGCAAAAACCGCATCTATCAGGTCTTCCGCGAGCTGGGGCGCGTGATTCGCACGCTCTTCCTGCTGCGCTACATCTCTGACCCGCCCATGCGAGCCGAGATTACGGCCGAGACCAACAAGGTTGAGGCGTACAACGGCTTCAGCAAGTGGCTCAGCTTCGGCAATGGCGGGGTGCTGCGCGACCGCGACCCCGAGGAGTCGGAGAAGGTGGTCAAGTATTGCGACGTGCTGGCCAACGCGGTGATCCTGCACAACGCCTACGACATGACGACCGCGGTGCGCGATCTGATCGACGAGGGAGTGAACGTACGGATTGCGGATATCGCGCGGCTCAGCCCCTATCTCACCAGTCACATCAGGCGCTTTGGCGAGTACACGCTCTCTGAGCAGGCGCCACCGGATTTTGCGCCGGTCGCAGGATGGGAGTTACCTCCAGATGCAGCGCCAACGACCGGCAACGCCCCCTGATCTACACGGAACCAGATACTTCCCGTTTTTACACGAATCTCGGCTGTACCCGAACTTGTAGGCGACGCCCTGGCGGTGGTCTTCCAAGGCTCCATCGCCTTCCTGTCGTATCCGTCGTCGCAGCCGATGAGCCGTTCTCTCGCTGGTCAGAATGTCGGCGGCGGCGGCGGCCTCACGCCAGGACAAGCCGGCGTCCATCCCGGCAAGCAGACGCGCTTTCGCCAGACGGCGGGCTTCCCGTGGAAGTTTGCTCAGGGGTGTCGCCATCCTCATACCTCCCCAGAACGTGCCATTCTAGGGAGAGCGTAGCAGATACCTGGCTGCCAGTCCAGTCCTACAACCTCACTGCCGTGGCGCGAGACCCTGCATGTATTGTCAACTACGGTGAGCGCTATCGCAATGGAGAACGCATCAGTACCGCCTTTGTCGAGTCCACGATCAATCAGGTGGTCAGCAAGCGCATGGTCAAGCAGCAGCAGATGCAGTGGACGCCCGAAGGCGCACACCTGCTCCTCCAAGTCCGCGTGCAGGTCATCAATGAGGATTGGGAAGCGACATTCCGTCACTGGTATCCGAACTTCCGACCGGTGCAGACCGCAGGCACCGCGCCGTCGTTGATGGCGTGACCCCCCGACTTTTTAGTGCTCTCCTACCTGGAGCAGCAGTTGGCCGCTGGTCAGGACAACGGGATGCAGCTCTGGCGTGACCTGCGTGCGCACGAGGGCTACAGCGGCTCGCGGGGATTGGTCTCGCACTGGGTGGCCCACCATCGACACCTGGTGTCCCCGACTCCTCCAGGCAACCCGCCACGGCGGCGGGGCCGCCCGCCGGCAGCAGCGCCATCACCCGCTCCCTGCCCACAACGTCATCTCTCGGCGCGACAGGCGGCCTGGCTGCTCGTCTGCCAACCTGAAAAACTGAAGCCAGATGAACAGGACATCGTGAAGCAGCTTTGTCAGCACACCCCGCTGGTGGCAACCGCCTATCAGTTGGCCCAGGAGTTCATCCAGCTGGTGCGTGAACACCAGATCGGCAAGCTCGACCCATGGATGCTCGACGCAGCTGCAAGCGGCATTCCCGAGTTCCAGAGCTTTGTGACGGGATTGGAGCGTGATAAAGCGGCCGTGATCGCCGCCCTGACCCTGCCCTTCAGCAACGGCCAGGTTGAGGGTCAGGTCAACCGCCTGAAGGTGATCAATCGCTGCATGTATGGGCGGGCCAAATTCGATCTGCTGCGCCAGCGGGTATTGACCCGC
>JAAXUL010000493.1 GCA_013336035.1 Chloroflexales bacterium | reverse complement strand
CCCACACGCGGCCCACCACACCGCCCCCCCACGCGCAGCCTGCGCAGCCCGCCGAGCACGATCAGCTGCCGCTGAGCGGCGTGCGGGTCATCGATGTGGGCAACTTCCTCGCCGGCCCCTACGCGGCCTCGATGCTGGGCGAGTTTGGCGCCGAGGTGCTCAAGGTCGAGCACCCGATCGCCGGCGACCCGATGCGGCGCTTCGGCACGCCCACCAGGCGCCACGACGCGACCCTGGCCTGGCTAAGCGAGGCCCGCAACAAGAAGTCGGTCACGATCGACCTGCGCCAGCACGAGGGCGTCCAGATCTTCCTCAAGCTGGTCGCCAAGTCGGACGTGCTGATCGAGAACTTCCGCCCCGGCACCATGGAGGAGTGGGGCCTCACCTGGGCCGAGCTGAGCGCGGCCAACCCGCGCCTGGTGATGCTGCGCGTGTCGGGCTACGGGCAGACCGGGCCCTACCGCCGGCGCTCGGGCTTCGCCCATATCGCCCACGCCTTCGGCGGCCTCTCGTACCTGGCCGGCTTCCCCGGCGAGACCCCGGTGCTGCCCGGCACCGTGCCCCTGGGCGACTATATGTCGAGCCTCTACGGGGCGATCGGGATCATGCTGGCCCTGCGCCACGCCGAGCAGACCGGCCGCGGCCAGGTGATCGATATCGGCATCTACGAGGCCGTCTTCCGCCAGCTCGACGAGATCGCCGCCGCCTACGGCCTCTACGGCAAGATCCGCGAGCGCGAGGGCTCGGGCAGCTTCGTCGCCGTGCCCCACGGCCACTTCCGCACCAGCGACAATAAGTGGGTCGCCATCGCCTGCACCACCGACAAGATGTTCGAGCGCCTGGCCGAGGCCATGGAGCGCACCGAGCTGGCCTCGAGCGGGCTCTACGGCGAGCAGCGCAAGCGCCTCGCCGCCCGCGACCAGGTCAACCAGATCGTGATCGAGTGGGTCGGCTCGCTCACCCGCGACGAGGTGCTCAGGCGCTGCCTCGACGCCGAGGTCCCGGTCGGCAAGGTGAACAGCATCGCCGATATCTTCGAGGACGAGCACTTTAAGGCCCGCGGCAATATCGCCCGCGTTGACGAGGACGGCCTCGGCGATGTGGCGGTCCCCGGGGTCATCCCGACCCTCTCGGCGACGCCGGGCCGCATCACTAACCTCGGCCCGCCCCTGGGCAACGCCACCTACGAGATCATGCGCGAGATGCTGGGAATCTCGGCCGAGGAGATCAAGCGCCTTCGACAGCATAAGATTATCTAATACGGTGCGCTATGACTGAGAAGACTAGCCCCGGCCTGCCGCTCGCCGGCATCCGCGTGATCGATGTCGCCACGGTGATCGCCGCGCCCTACTGCGCGACTATCCTTGGCGAGTTTGGCGCCGACGTGCTCAAGGTCGAGCACCCCGTCGGCGGCGACGCCCTGCGCCGCTTCGGCACCCCGACCCGCCGCGGCGATACCCTCACCTGGCTCAGCGAGGCCCGCAACAAGCGCTCGGTCACCATCGACCTGCACCGCCCCGAGGGCGTCGAGCTATTCAAGGAGCTGATCGCCCGCTCTGATGTGCTCTGCGAGAACTTTCGCACCGGCACCCTGGAGAAGTGGGGCCTGGGCTGGGAGGTGCTGCACGCGATCAACCCCGGCCTGATTATGCTGCGCGTGACGGGCTATGGCCAGACTGGCCCCTACAGCGACCGGCCCGGCTTCGCCCGCGTCGCCCACGCCGTCGGCGGCATCGCCTACCTGGCCGGCATGCCGCGCGGCACCCCGGTCACCCCCGGCTCGACCACCCTCGGCGACTACCTGACCGGCCTCTACGGCTGCATCGGCGTGCTGATGGCCCTGCGCCACCGCGATCGCACCGGCTGCGGCCAGTACGTCGACGCCGCCCTCTACGAGTCGGTCTTCCGCTGCACCGACGAGCTCGCGCCGGCCTACGGTATGTACGGCGTGGTCCGCGAGCGCCACGGCCCCTCGCACAACGACTTCGCCTGCCCCCACGGGCACTTCCCCACCCGCGACGGCAAGTGGGTCGCGATCTCGTGCGCGACCGACAAGCTCTTCGCGCGCCTGGCCAAGGCCATGGACCGGCCCGAGCTGGCCTCGTCTAGCATCTACGGCGACCAGAAGATCCGCCTCGAGCACCGCCACGATGTCAATGAGATCGTGCGCGACTGGTGCGGCTCGCTCTCGCGCGAGGAGGTGCTGGAGCGCTGCTACGCCACCGCCACGCCGGCCGCGCCCCTGAATAATATCGCCGATATCTTCGGCGACCGCCAGTTCCACGCCCGGCGCAACCTCGTCGCTATGGACGAGCCTGAGACGGGCGAGACGGTGATCATCCCCGGGGTGATCCCGGCCCTCTCCGAGACCCCCGGCAGGATCGAGCACCTGGGCCCGAAGCTCGGCGAGCATACGAATGAGGTGCTCCGCGACCTGCTCGGCTTGGACGAGCAGCAGATCGAGGAGCTACGCGCAAAGCGGGTGATCTAACATGAACGGCATCCTCTCTGGCCTGCGCGTTGTTGAGGGCTCGGCCTTTGTCGCGGCGCCCCTCGGCGGTATGACCCTGGCCCAGCTCGGCGCCGAGGTGATCCGCTTCGACCCGATCGGCGGCGGCCTCGACTATAAGCGCTGGCCCGTCACCCGCGACGGCGCCCACAGCCTCTTCTGGGCCGGCCTCAATAAGGGCAAGCGCTCGATCGCGGTCGATATCCGCAAGCCCGCCGGGCAAGAGCTGCTGACCCGGCTGATCTGCGCCCCCGGCGAGGGCGCCGGCCTCTTCAGCACCAACTTCCCGGCCCGCGGCTGGCTCAGCTACGAGGCCCTGCGCGCCCACCGCGCCGACCTGATCATGGTCAACCTGCTCGGCCGCCGCGACGGCGGCTCCGAGGTGGACTACACCGTCAACCCGCAGCTCGGCATGCCCACCATGACCGGCCCCACCGACACGCCCGAGCCGGTCAACCACGTCCTGCCCGCCTGGGATATGATCTCCGGCCACCTGATCGCGGTCGGTATGCTCGCCGCCGAGCGCCACCGGCGCCTCACCGGCGAGGGCCAGCTGGTCACCCTCGCCCTGAAGGACGTCGGCCTGGCGATGCTCGGCAACTTCGGCATGATCGCCGAGGCTATGGTCAACGAGGCCGACCGGCCGCGCTACGGCAACTACCTCTACGGCGCCTTCGGCCGCGACTTCGAGACCCTCGACGGTAAGCGGGCGATGGTCGTGGGCCTGACCGACCTGCAGTGGAGCTGCCTCTGCAAGGCGACCGGCCTGGGCGACAGCTTCAGCGCCCTTGGCGTGCGGCTAGGCCTTGACCTGGGCGATGAGGGCAACCGTTTTCGCGCGCGGCACGCGATCGCCAGCCTGCTCGAGCCCTGGTTCCACACCCGCACCCTGGATGAGGTGCGCCGCACCTTCGAGGCCCACCGCGTCACGTGGGGCCCGTACCGAACCCTGCGCGATGCCATCGCGGTCGACCCCGACTGCTCGCCCGCCAACCCGCTCTTCAGCATGGTCGAGCAGCCAGGGGTCGGCCCGTACCTCATGCCCGGCTCGCCCCTCGACTTCAGCCAGGTGGCGCGTCTGCCGGCTATGCCCGCGCCGCGCCTGGGCGAGCACACCGACGAGATCCTGCTCGAGACCCTCGGCCTCAGCGAGGGCGAGGTGGCCAGGCTGCACGACGAGGGCGTCGTGGCCGGGCCCGCGTAAGCACACCTAGCACACCCAAGGAGGGACACCGCGATGAAGCCACCCGTCCACTTCTATAAGCCCTTGGCGGCCGGGGCGCCGCAGCCGCTGCGCGAGTTGCCGGTGCGCCCCGAGCGCATGATCCACTTCTTCCCGCCCCATATCGAGAAGATCCGCGCCAGGCTGCCCGATACGGCCCGGCAGGTCGATGTGCTCTGCGGCAACCTCGAGGACGCCATCCCCCTCGACGCCAAAGAGGCGGCCCGCGCCGGCTTCATCGAGGCCGCGGCCACCCACTACTTCGGCGATACGGCCCTCTGGATCCGTGTGAACGCCCTCAATAGCCCCTGGTTCCTCGACGATATGACCGATCTGGTGCGCTCGGTCGGCAATAAGCTCGATGTGATCATGATCCCCAAGGTCGAGGGGCCGTGGGATATCCACTTCGTGGACCAGTACCTGGCGCTGCTCGAGGCCAAGTACGAGGTGAAGAAGCCGATCCTGCTGCACGCCCTGCTCGAGACCGCCCAGGGCGTGATGAATGTCGAGCAGATCGCCGGGGCCAGCCCGCGCATGCACGGCATGAGCCTGGGCCCCGCCGACCTGGCCGCCTCGCGCGGCATGAAGACCACCCGCGTCGGCGGCGGCCACCCCTTCTACGGCGTGCTCGCCGACCCCCAGGAGGGCCAGGAGCAGCGGGCCTTCTCCCAGCAGGATCTGTGGCACTATACGGTCGCCAAGATGGTCGACGCCTGCGTCGCCCACGGCATCCGCGCCTTCTACGGCCCCTTCGGCGACCTGAAGGACGAGGCGGCCTGCGAGTCCCAGTTCCGCAACGCCTTCCTGATGGGCTGCACCGGGGCGTGGTCGCTCGCCCCCAACCAGATCGCGATCGCCAAGCGCGTCTTCAGCCCCGATGTGGCCGAGGTGCTCTTCGCCAAGCGTATCCTCGAGGCTATGCCCAGCGGCGCCGGCGTGGCGATGATCGACGGCAAGATGCAGGATGATGCCACCTGGAAGCAGGCCAAGGTGATCGTCGACCTGGCCCGCCTCGTCGCCCGGAAGGACCCCGAGCTCGCCAAGGCCTACGGCCTCTAATCTGCCCACGGGTGGGTCCACGGGTGGGCCTGGCCCTCCCGTGAGTACCCTCCTGCTTCTCAGGAGGTTCTTATGAGCGCGAAGACGCAGCCGGGCAACTTCTTCGAGGACTTTCGGCCCGGCCAGAAGCTTGTGCACGCCACCCCGCGCACGCTCACCGAGGGCGATGTGGCGCTCTACACGGCCCTGTTCGGCCCGCGCTTCGCCCTGACCTCGTCGGCGCCCTTCGCCGCCGCCATGGGCCTGCCGCGCGCGCCGGTCGATAGCCTGCTCGCCTTCCACATCGTCTTCGGCAAGACGGTGCCCGATATCTCGCTCAACGCCATCGCCAACCTGGGCTACGCGGGCGGGCGCTTCGGGCAGCCGGTCTACCCCGGCGACACGCTCACCAGCACCTCGACGGTGACCGGGCTGCGCCAGAATAAGGACGGCAAGAGCGGCGTGGTCTATGTGCACACTACCGGCACCAACCAGCGCGGCGAGCTGGTGGTCGAGTATAGCCGCTGGGTGATGGTGCGCAAGCGCGACCTGGCGGCGCCCGCGCCCGAGCCGCTCGTGCCTGACCTGCCCGAGGCCGTCGGCGCCGCCGATCTGGTCGTGCCGCTCGCGCTCGACCCCGCGCGCTACGACAGCGCCCTGGCGGGCAGCCCCCACCTCTGGGACGACTACGCTGTCGGCGAGCGGATCGACCACGTGGACGGTATGACGGTCGAGGAGGCCGAGCACATGCTGGCCACCCGCCTGTACCAGAACACGGCGAAGGTCCACTTCAACCAGCACGTCGAGCGCGAGGGGCGCTTCGGGCGCCGGATCGTCTACGGCGGGCACATCATCAGCCTGGCCCGCGCGCTCTCGTTCAACGGCCTGGCCAACGCCCAGACCATCGTGGCGATCAACGGCGGGCGCCACACCAACCCCACCTTCGCCGGCGACACCATCTACGCCTGGTCCGAGGTCCTCGCGAAGCTGGAGCTGCCGGGGCGGCGCGACCTCGGCGCGCTGCGCCTGCGCAGCGTGGCTACCAAAGACCGGCGGTGCCACGACTTCCCCTACCAGGACGCCGAGGGCAAGTATGAGCCCACCGTCGTCCTCGACTTCGACTACACCGTGCTGATGCCGCGCCGGGGGTGAGCTGGCGTTGAGGCCCTCACCCGTAGCCTACGACCACAGGAGAGGGGGGCAGGGCTCCTATGCGCTCTAACTCCCCCCTCGCCTGCGCGCGCAGCGAACGGGGGAGGGCCAAGCCGCGCCTACGGCTGGGGGACGAGCAGGGTGGCCTGGAGCGACGCCCGGTAGCGCGAGCCCGTAGCATCCTTTGACAGCTCGACCGGCGCGGACAGGTATACCAGGGTGCCGGGCTCGATCTGCGGCTCACACCCGCAGTCGAGGCGCGCGAGCTGCAGGAAGGCCGCGGCGAAGGCCTGGTCGACCGCCTCGGCGCTGCTGCCCAGCGCCACGGTGAGCTCGATCTCGC
>JAAXUL010001331.1 GCA_013336035.1 Chloroflexales bacterium | reverse complement strand
CCCGGCTCAGCGCTGAGCCGGGAGCGCGATCTGCGACGGGAGCCGGGCCCAGCCGGTCACAGACTCCCGGTCAGCAGGCTGAAAAGCAGCACGAAGAGCGTGATGAGCCCGATAGTGATCCCAAGGGCGAGCAGTTGGGCCTGCCAGCGCTCAGCTCACTGCGGCCGTGAGCGGCGGGCGCCGGCGTATCAGCCTGTTGACCAGGCTCGCTCCGTTGCTCCTCGACGGTCGTCATCGTCGATCATCCTCCTGCTCAGGCCCGGCGGCGGGCGACGCTGGGGGGGGCAGCGCCGGCAACCGCCGCTCGGACCGGTATGATGCGAGCATAGCAGGCTCATGTCTCAGGCGCGGTCGTGCCGAAGTCACAAACTGGTAACAGCCGTTAGGGGACTGGCCCCTGGCTTCTCGTCTCGGTGAGCTTGTCGGGTGTCAAGGATGCTGTCGTGCAGCACGAGCTGCGGCTGCTGGGGCACGGCCTGACTGCGGCGCAAGAGGGCCCGCACGCGGGCGATCAATTGCTTCGGGCTGAGGTGAGGCCTGCAGGCTTGGCGTTGAGGCGGTGGCAGGCGGACTTTGTGGGTAGGGTATGCAAGGGGGCGGGGGTCCCCATCGCGCCTACCTCCTCGTTGAAGGAGGCCGTGGGGAGAGATGAAGAAAGGCGAGCACCCCACGGCAATGCGTGTCGTGGTAGTCTCGCCTGAAGTGGTGGTACACCTGCGTCCAGCCGGGAGCAGAGCTCCGTGCTGACGATTGGACAACCCGACGCGGGGCGGCTACTCCCCAACCAGCCTGAGTATAGCAGCCGGCAAGCTGCACGAGGGATAACAGCCAATGACCGCTGACATAGGATTCGCGACCCGTCGCCAGCCCTCCTGCGCGGGAGGGCTGGCGACAGGTTGCACGCTCCCCGAAAAAGGAGTGCCCACCGCTCAGCCAGGCCGGGCGGGGCGTCAGGTCGTCGCCACCGGGTCGACGTTGCGCCGGCGCCCGAGCAGCGGGGCGAAGATCGGATTGGCCCCGGTCTGCAGATGGTCGATGAAGCTCAGCAGCAGGAAGCCGGCCAGGGCCAGCCCGAAGCCCACCCAGAACTCCGGCCCGGCGACGTCGGGCAGGATGTTGCGCTCGCGCAGCGGCACCACCTCGCCGTGGCGGTCGACCCTGGTCTCAAGCACCGCTTTCCAGGGCCAGATCTTGCGCAGCGAGCCGACCATGAAGCCAACCAGCGCCGCCACCGTCAGGCCGTGGTGGTGAGCCAGCAGCCAGCTGAGCACCCTGACGAAGCCGAGCAGCCCCACCACGGCGCCCAGGGCCACCGGCAGCACCGCGGTCACGTTCAGGTCCGAAACCGCATTGAGCACGTAGGCGTACTGGCCCAGGATCAGCAGGATGAATGAGCCCGAGATCCCGGGCAGGATCATGGCCATAATCGCGACCATGCCGCTCAGGAAGAGCGTGAGCGGGTCATTCGGCATCGAGAGCGGCACCAGCCCCACGATGATGAAAGCCGCCACCGTGCCCGCCGCCAGCGCCACCAGGTTCGGCGGGGCCCAGCGCACCGTCACGCCCACGGCGATGATTGAGGCGATGATCAGGCCGAAGAAGAAGGCGAAGAGGAAGACCGGCTGGTGCTCCAGCAGGTACTCCATCACGCGGGCCATTGAGAGCACCGCGACAGCCAGCCCCAGCCCGAGCGGGATCAGGAAGGCCCACGGGATCCGCGCCAGCGCCTCGCGCACGCGGCCCCTGAGCAGGAGTCGGACCAGGTCCAGGTTGACGGACTTGATCGCGGCGAGCAGCCGCTCATAAATGCCCAGGATGAAGGCCATCGTGCCGCCCGAGACCCCGGGGATCAGGTCGGCGATGCCCATGGCGAAGCCGGTAAAGAAGATGCGGATCGCCGGGAGGGGGCGCTGGGGGGCGCTGTCGGTCTCTTGCATAGGCATACTCCCTGTCGCGGATACAAAAAAAGCGGCGTCTTGCTACAGCTAAAAGTCTCCGCCAAAGTCCCCGCCCATATCGCCGAAATCCCCGCTCATATCGTCGCCCTCCGCCAGGCTCTCGTCACCAGCGCCGGGATCGCCCGCATCCTCCGATGAGACGTCGCCGAAGGGATCGCCGGCATCGGCGAAGAACTGCTGAGCAATGGCGGTGCCGATGAAGGCGCCCGCGATGCTCGCCATCAGATTCCCGGCGATCATCCCGCCCATTCCGCCCATCCCGCCCATCCCCGCGCCGCCTGGCGCGCTGAATGTACGCTCCAGCGTGCCGGGCTGACGCACCTCGGCCCGGGTCGCCAGCCGCGCGAGCGCCTGCGGGTCTTGCTGAGCGTCCCGGACGAGCGCCTGTTCGCTGGCCGGGGCAT
>JAAXUL010000492.1 GCA_013336035.1 Chloroflexales bacterium | reverse complement strand
CGACGTGTACGTCGCCGGCTGCCCGCCGCGCCCCGAGGCGCTGATCGATGGCATAATGATGCTCCACCAGAAGGTGATGCGCGAGAAGATCAGCGGCCAGAAAGAGGCCCCTGTCCGTCTCGAGCAGCCCCTGATCCAGGTTGACGTCAAGCGATAGCGGCGCAGCCAGCGGCTGCACCCATATAAGGGTATGGACAACCAGACTGCCCTGAAGATCATTCGCGAGCGCTTCCCTCAGGCTGTCCTGGGGGTCGATGAGTTTCGCGGCGACCTGAGCATCACTATCCGCCGCGAGGCCCTGGCCGACGTCGCTCGCCTCCTGCGCGATGAGCCATCCCTGCGCTATACGTTCCTCGAGAATCTCTGTGCCGTTGATTATCTCGGCCGCGCCCCGCGCTTCGAGGTGGTGGCCCACCTCGTCAGCATGCAGCACCTCCACCGCCTCTGCCTCAAGGTCGGCGCCCCCGAGGAGGACCCCCACGTCCCCTCGCTCGCGCCGCTCTTCCCCACCGCAACCTACCAGGAGCGCGAGGCCTGGGATCTGATGGGCATCGTCTTCGATGGCCACCCATCCCTCACCCGCATCCTTATGCCCGATGACTGGGTCGGCCACCCCCAGCGCAAGGACCACCCCCTCGGCGATGAGGAGGTTGCCTTTACCTTTAACCAGGAGCGCATCTACGCACAGAAGCCGTTCGCTAAAAAGTGAGCGGCCCGTTCGCGTGGGCGCAGCATGTCGCGCCTGAGCAGAGCAGATCTACGCCAGCCGTTCGTGAAGGAGCAGCGGCGCACGAGGTCCTGATATGACCCAGACCCTTCACGTCCCTACGCCCCAGGAGATCACCGGCCCGGCGATCGCCGGCAAGACCGAGACGATGGTGCTCAATATGGGGCCGCACCACCCGAGCACCCACGGTGTGCTCCGGCTGGTGCTCGAGCTCGATGGCGAGATCGTGGTCAATGTCGCCCCCGATGTCGGCTTCCTCCACACCGGCATCGAGAAGATGATGGAGAGCAAGACCTACCAGCAGGCGGTGGTGCTCACCGACCGTATGGACTATCTCGCCCCGCTCTCGAATAACCTCTGCTACGCCCTCGCCGTCGAGAAGCTGCTCGGCGTCGAGATCCCCGAGCGCGCCCAGACCATCCGCGTGCTTATGGTCGAGCTGCAGCGTATCTCGTCGCACCTGGTCTGGCTCGGCACCCACGCCCTCGACCTCGCCGCGATGAGCGTCTTCCTCTACGCCTTCCGCGAGCGCGAGCAGATCCTCGATATCTTCGAGCTGGTCTCCGGCGCCCGTATGATGACCAGCTACATCCGCGTCGGCGGCCTCGCCTACGATCTGCCCGCCGACTTCCTGCCTACCGTCGACGCCTTTCTGAAAATTATGCCCTCGCGCGTCGATGAGTACGAGGATCTGCTCACGGGCAACCCGCTCTGGCTCGAGCGCACGGTCGGCGTCGGCGCCATCGACGCCGAGTCCGCCGTCGCCTTTGGCCTCACCGGGGCAAACCTGCGCGCGACCGGCATCCCCTACGATATGCGCAAGGCGATGCCCTACACGGGCTACGAGAGCTACGACTTCGCGGTGCCCGTGGGCAAGAAGGGCGATATCTACGACCGCTACCGCGTGCGCATAGCCGAGCTGCGCCAGAGCGTCGCTATCTGCCGGCAGGCCTGGGAGCGCCTGAGCCAGATGGCCCCCGGCGACTATCAGACGCGCGACCGCAAGGTTGTGCCGCCCCCCAAGAGCGAGATCACCCATAGCATGGAGTCGCTCATCCACCACTTTAAGCTGTGGACCGAGGGCTTCAAGCCGCCGCGGGGCGATGCCTATGTCAGTATCGAGAGCCCGCGCGGCATCCTCGGCTGCTATGTGGTCAGCGACGGCGGCCCGAAGCCCTGGCGCGTCCACTTTCGCAGCCCCTCGTTCGTCAACCTCCAGAGCCTGTCCCATATGGGCAAAGGCCGCCTGGTGGCCGACCTCGTCGCCCTGATCGCCAGCCTTGACCCTGTGCTCGGTGAGGTGGATCGATGACCATGCTGCTTGAGAATTACCGCGAAGCGATCGACTCCATCCTCGCCCGCTACGGGTCGCCGCGCAGCGCCACGCTGCCCCTGCTCTATCTCGCGCAGGATGTCTACGGCCACCTGAATGGCGAGGCCATCCGCGAGGTCGCGGCCATCCTCGGCCTCCCGCCCACCGCTGTCTTCGAGGTGGTCGGCTTCTACACGCTCTTCTACAGCCGGCCCGTCGGCACCTGGATGATCCAGGTCTGCGACGATGTCCCCTGCTGCTACCTGGGCGCCGAGGAGCTGATCGAGGCCCTCAAGCACACCCTCGGCGTCGACGAGGACCAGACCAGCGCCGATGGGATGTTCACCGTCCAGCGGGTGAAGTGCCTGGCCGCCTGCGACCGCGCGCCCGTGGTCCAGGCCAACCTCGACTACCTCTACGATGTCACCGCCGATAAGGCCGAGGCGATGCTCGCCAATCTGCGGGCCCGCGCCGCCGAGGTGAAGAAGCGCGGCCTCTCGGGCCGCTTCGCCGAGGACTTCGAGCTTGGCCCTGGCGGCGAGGTTGCCCATATCGACCGCGATGCGCCCTACAGGCCGCGCCAGTTCGGCCCGCAGGCCCCGCCCCCGCCGCAGGCCGCCGCAGAGCCGCCGGCGCCGCCCCAGGCCGTTGAGGTTGGCCCGGGGATAGACCGGCCCGACGACCGCACGGCGTCACCCTTGTAGGCCGAGCATCGCTACAGACGCCCTGTGGGGCGCCTCATTGTGCTCTGATGAGCAACCTGCCCTAGAAGCGGAGCAGCCCATGGGACTGACCGAGTACATCGTGATGCGGGAGCTGAACTACCCCGATATCAACTCCTTCGCCGGCTACAGGCGTGTGGGCGGCTGGGACGCCTACGCCGCGGCGCTGAAGACGAAGACCCCCGCTGACATTGTGCAGGTGGTCAAGGATGCCGGCCTGCGCGGCCGCGGCGGCGCGGGCTTCCCCACCGGCGTGAAGTGGAGCTTCCTGCCCAGGGGCGTCTTCCCGCGCTACCTGCTCTGCAACTGCGACGAGTCGGAGCCGGGCACCTTCAACAACCACCAGATCATCGACCGCAACCCGCACCAGCTGATCGAGGGCGTGGCCCTCTCGGCCTTCGCGATCGAGTCGAGCACGGCCTATATCTATATGCGCGGCGAGTTCGCCGCCGCGGCGATCACCCTCGAGCGCGCGATCGCCGACGCCTACCGGGCCGGCTTCCTTGGCAAGAATATCCTCGGCACCGGCTACGACCTTGATATCTACGTCCACCGCGGGGCGGGCGCCTATATCTGCGGCGAGGAGACGGCGCTCATGGAGTCGCTCGAGGGCAAGATCGGCCAGCCGCGCCTCAAGCCGCCCTTCCCCGCCGTGGCCGGCCTCTACGGCAAGCCGACGATCATTAACAATGTCGAGACCCTGGCGAATGTGCCGCTTATCGTGGAGCGGGGCGTGGACTGGTACCGCTCGCACGGCACCGAGAAGAGCCCCGGCACCAAGTGCTTCTCGCTCTCGGGCCACGTCAACCGCCCGGGCAACTACGAGCTGCCCTTCGGCGTGCCCCTGCGCGAGCTGATCGAGAGCCCCGAGTACGGCGGCGGTATGCGCGGCGGGCGCCCGGTCAAGGTGATCATCCCCGGCGGGGCCTCCGCGCCCTGGCTCACGGCGAAGCACCTCGACACGCCGCTCGACTACGAGAGCGTGGCCGCCGCCGGGTCGATGCTCGGCTCGGGCGCCGTGATTGTGCTCGACGACTCTGTCAAGGCCCCGCATCTGGCCTACAAGATGGACGAGTTCTTCAAGCACGAGAGCTGCGGCAAGTGCACGCCCTGCCGCGAGGGCACCCACTGGCTCGTCAAGGTCCTGCACCGCATGGCCGAGGATGGCCACGGCGAGCCCGACGACATCCAGACCCTGCACGGGATCTACACCCAGATGGCCGGCAACTGCTTCTGCCTGCTCGGCGAGAGCGCCGTGATGCCGATCAAGAGCGCCCTGCAGCTCTTCGCCGAGGAGTTCGAGGCGGTTATCGCCGCCAGCGGCCACACGATCGAGCAGGGCAACGGGAGGCACACGATCGCCCTGGCGCCCAGCAAACCCTCGCGCGGGAGGTTTGGCTAAGAACATGAGGAACCCCGCCTAATGCCTGATGTAACAATAACTGTTGATGGTGTCACCTTCAGCGTCCCCGCGGGCACCAACATAGTGGACGCCGCGCGGATGGGCGGCATAGCCATCCCTGTCTTCTGCTACCACCCGAAGATGAAACCGGTGGGGATGTGCCGCATGTGTCTGGTGCAGGTCGGCACGCCCAAGATCGACCCGGCCACCAGGCAGCCGGCGCTCGATGGCGAGGGCCGGCCGATCATCGCGATGATGCCCAAGCTGCAGACCGGCTGCACCACGCCGGTCAGCGAGGGCATGGTGATCGACACAGCCATCGACGAGGTGAAGTTCGCCCAGCGGGGCGTGCTCGAGTTCCTGCTCACCTCGCACCCCCTCGACTGCCCGGTCTGCGATAAGGGCGGCGAGTGCCCGCTCCAGAACCTGACCATGGAGTGGGGCCCCGGCAACAGCCGCTTCGACTATAACGACAAGGTCCACTTCGAGAAGCCCCTGCCGCTGGGCGACCTGATCCTGCTCGACCGCGAGCGCTGCATTCTCTGCTCGCGCTGCGTGCGCTTCCAGGACGAGCTCGCCGACGACCCGGTGCTCGGCTTCGACAATCGCGGCCGCAACTGGATGATCATCTCGAAGAGCGACCCGCCCTTCGATAGCAAGTTCTCGGGCAACACCACCGACATCTGCCCCGTGGGCGCGCTCACGACCGCCGACTTCCGCTTCAAGGCCCGCGTCTGGGAGCTCGACCCCAGGCCGGCGCTCTGCACGCTCTGCCCGGTCGGCTGCAATGTGACGCTCGATATGCGCCACGACCGGCTGATGCGCGTGATGCCGCGCGAGAACGGCGCCGTCAACGAGATCTGGATCTGCGACAAGGGCCGCTTCGGCCACCGCTTCATCGAGGACGAGGCGCGCCTGACCACGCCGCTCGTCCGCAAGGGCGACCGCCTGGTCGAGGCCAGCTGGGAGGAGGCCCTGCGCCTGGTGGCCGAGAAGCTGGCCGCCATCCACAGCGCGAGTGGCGCGCATGCGATCGCCGGCCTGGCCTCGCCCCGCCTGAGCAACGAGGACCTCTACGCCTTCCAGCGGCTCTTCCGCGAGCAGCTCGAGTGCGGCAACCTCGACCACACCATCGGCGCCCCCGGCGAGGGCGACCACGACGAGATGGGCGCCATGCTGGGCGTCGGCCAGGGCAGCAACCTGGGCGGCCTGGGCGCCGGCACGACGGTGCTGGTGGTGGGCGCCGACCCCGAGGAGGAGGCGCCGCTCTATCTGCTGCGGCTGCGGGCCATGGCCCAGCGCGGCGCGAAGCTGATCGTGGCAGGCCTGCGCCCGACCAAGCTCGAGCGCTCGGCCAGCACTGTGCTGCGCTACCGGGCCGGCGGCGACCTGGCCTTCGCCCGCGCCCTGCTGCGCGCCGTGCTCTCAAGGGTTGGCGCCGGGCGGGTGGCCGTGAAGCACAGCGGCCTCGATCAGCTGCGCAAGATCCTGCTCGACATGGCGCCCGAGAGCCTGGCCGAGGCGGCCGGCGTCAGCGACGAGGCCATCCAGGCCGCCGCGCAGGCCTTCCTCGAGGCCGAGAATGGGATCATTGTCTACGGGGCCGAGGCGCGCAGCGCCGGCACGGCTATGGCCGAGGCCCTGGGGGCCCTGGCCGTGGTCGCGGGCAAGGCTGGCAAGGCCAACAGCGGCCTGATCGCCCTGCTGTCCGGCGGCAACAGCCGCGGCGCCCTCGATATGGGCCTGCGCCCCGACGCTCGCCCCGGCTATGCGCCGCTGGCCCAGCGCGCCCTGGGCGCCCGCGAGCTGTGGGGCGCCGCGCAGGGGGGCCGGGTCAGGGCGCTGTGGATCGCCGGGCTCGACCCGGCGGCCAGCCTGCCCGCGGCCCGCGCGGCCCTCGAGGCCGCCGAGCTCGTGGTCGTCCAGGATCTCTTCCTGACCGAGACGGCGAAGCTGGCTGATGTGGTTCTGCCGGCGGCCAGCGTGGCCGAGCGCGACGGCACCTACACCAACGCCGAGCGGCGCGTCCAGCGCTCACGCCAGGCCCGCCCCGCCGTCGGCCAGAGACGCCACGACTGGCAGATCGTCCAGGGCGTGGCCCAGATCCTCG
>JAAXUL010000491.1 GCA_013336035.1 Chloroflexales bacterium | reverse complement strand
GGCCATGATCGGCGCCCGCCCCACGCCCGCGTGACAGTGGACGAGCACAGGCAGGTCGGCCCTGTGGGCCTGCTCGATAAAGGCGACCCCGGCGGCGATCTGCTCGAGGGTCGGCGGGGTGAAGTCCGGGACGAGCAGGCGCAGGGTCATGTCAGGCGGCATGCCGGCGAAGACATCCTCGCGCTCGGCCTGCAGGCTCAGCACGGCGCGAACCCCCAGGGTCCGCAGCAGGGGCCACTGCTCCGAGCGAAACTGCCCGCCCACAAAGAGCAGCGGCTCGACCGGCGAGACGTTGAGGCCGAAGTAGCGGCGCCACTGGGCGCTGATATAGCGGAACATCGGTGTTGCTCTACAAAGCCGGCTCGCACACGCCCGTGTGCCCAGGCTTTTTTTATCTTACCATAGGCCTGGAGGGCCGTTCTCGTGTACAATACTGAAAGTGTTGGCCGGGCGGCCCGGCCCACCAAGGCGGTCGCCGCTGAATATGTGGCTCTTTCGCAAAAGCCTTGACATCAGCCGCGCCGTGCCGCGCCTCATCACCTCCGACGATCTCACTGCCGTCTCGCGGCTGCTACGCGATGGCGTGCGGCGCTACTATGGCCTGAGCGGCAGCGACCTCCTCGCCCTCCTGGCCGCCAACCAGGGCATGGTCCTCGACTCCGGCAGCGACCTCTTCGCCGTGGCCATCGTCAGCTGGCCCGCCGCCGCCACCTGCTGGCTCCGCGGCTTCGCCTGCGCCGATGGGGTCGACGCCCGCAACGCCGCTGCCGCGCTCATCCCTGCCCTTCATCAGGCCCTGGCCGCCAGGGGCGTGCGCGAGATCTACTACGCCGGCGACGAGGCCGCCGATGCCTGGCTGGTCCCTGCCCTGGAGACCCACGGCTATCGCAGCGAGACCGAGGTCGTGGTCTACGAGAAAGCGAACCTCGATATCCCCGACGGCGGCAACCCCGATGTGCAAGTTCGCCCCGCAACAAGCGTTGATCTCGCCGAGGTGCTGAGCCTCGACCAGGCCTGCTTCGAGCCCCAGTGGACAAAGGACGACACTATCCTTGGCCCCGCGATCGAGCACGGCGCTTACTTTGTGGTCGCCGAGCTTGACCAGGCCCTGGTGGGCTACGCTTTCGCCACCTCTCACTTCGGCGGACGCCTGGTCCATCTCGTCCGCATCGCCGTAGACCCACGGCGCCGCGGCGAGCGGATCGGCGTGCGCCTTCTGGCCGAGGTGGTCATCTACGCCAACGAGCAGAGCGCCACCGTGGTGACGCTCAATACCCAGGCCTACAATGCTCGCGCGCAGCGTCTCTACCGCTGGTTTGGCTTCAACACCACCGGCGAGCGCCAGCCCGTCCTGCGCTGTACACTCTAGGAGATAGGCGGCAGGCATCGGCACCTTCGGGCCAGCCCCGCCGTTTGCCTCTCGCCTCCTCGAAAAGGAGTTGCTGTGCCCCCCAAAGCAGATCCGCGCGATTGGGATCGGCTCTTCCGCCCGAAGGCGCCGCGCCGCGGCGGCCCCCTGCGCGCCCTGGCCAACCTGCTCCTCGTCGGCGCCGGTGTTGGGCTCCTTGCCGGCGGCGCCTTCTTCGCCATACGCTTCGGCCTCGAGCGCGCCCGCACCACCAACGCCGCCACAGCCCAGGCTATCGAGACTAGCAACGCCGCCGTGATCGCCACCCGCACCGCCCGCGCCCTCGAGGACACCGCCACCGCCGCCGTCGTCCTCGCGGCCACCCCCACCGCCCCCTCGGATGCGCCGCCCATCGGCCGGGGCAGCGTGGTCGCCGGGGGCAACCTGCGCAGCCAGCCACTCGTCAGCCCCGAGACGGTCATCGGCCAGATCTGCGCCGGCGACCTGGTGGACTTCCTCGAGCAGAGTATCACCGACGACGGGTCGCTCTGGTATCGCATCCGTATCACCCAGGTCGCCGGCGACTGCACCGCCCAGCGGGTCTCGC
Source organism: Chloroflexales bacterium (assembly GCA_013336035.1). Taxonomy (GTDB): domain Bacteria; phylum Chloroflexota; class Chloroflexia; order Chloroflexales; family Chloroflexaceae; genus CAIWXH01. The sequence goes on along the minus strand of JAAXUL010000491.1, from coordinate 4,321 downwards.
TCGGCAGCCTCGGCTGGGCCAGCAGCACGCTGCTCTCGCCGCCAGCTAGCCCATAACCCGCTCGTACAGCCGCAGCGTCCCTAGCGCGGTGCGCCGCCACGAGAACTCGCGCGCTCGGCGCTGGCCCCTGGCGCTCAGCTCGCGCCGCAGTGAGGGGTTGTGCAGCAGGCGCACCAGCCCCTCGGCCATCTCGATCATGCTGAAGGGGTCTACCGTCAGCGCCGCCGGGCCCACCACCTCGGGCAGGCTCGAGGCGTAGGCGCACAGCACCGGCGCCCCGCAGGCCATCGCCTCTAGCGGCGGCAGCCCGAAGCCCTCGTAGTAGGACGGGAAGGCGAAGACCGTCGCCCCGCTGTAGAGGGCCGGCAGGTCGCTGTCGTCTACGTTGGGCAGAAAGCGCACCGTCGCCCCAAGGCCGCGCTCGGCCACAAAGCGCCGCAGCTCGGGGTGCTTGCGGTCCTCGTGGCCCGCTATCACCAGGGTCGCCCCTCCGGCAGCCCCCTCCGCCAGCACCCGCTCCCAGGCCCGCGCCAGGCGCTCGAGGTTCTTGTGCGGCTTATTCGAGCCCACATAGAGCACGTAGCGCTCGGGCAGGCCGTGGCGGGCCCTGGCCGCCTCCACCTCCTCTGCGGGCCGTGGCCTGAAGCGTCGCTCCACCGCGAGCGGCGTGACCGCCAGCCGCTCGGCGGGCAGGCCGTAAATGTGGGCCAGGTCGGCGCGGGCGCTCTCGGAGATCGTGATGATGGCCGCCGCCGTCCGCACCGCCAGAGCCATGCTGGCCCGGTAGAAGAGCCGCCCGCGCCACGATAGGGTTCGCGGGAAGCGCCAGCCGATCAGATCGTAGACTGTCACAACCGACGGGCACGGCAGCCCCAGGTAGGGCTTCACAAAGTAGGGCGAGTGGAGCAGGTCGAGCCGCAGCCGGCGCGCCAGGGCGGGCACGGCCGTCTGCTGCGCGAGCCCGAAGGGGCTCGCCGCCAGGCGCGCCACCTCGACCCCAGGCAGTCGCGTGAGGGCCCCTATGTCGTAGCGCCCGCCGCCCGCCCGCGGGTCGACGATCAGCACCAGAGTGTGCCCGTGCCCCAGCTCGGCCAGGGCCCGGACCAGTCCCACGATCGAGCGCCCGATGCCTGGAAAGTGGTCGCTCGCGTAGCGCGCGTCGAGACCGATCCTCATAGCTCTGTCCGCTCACTGTGTTCGCTCCGCTGAGCGCTCGCTTTCGCTCGTTGGGTTCCGAATCACCTAAGCGAGCAGAGCGAGCGCTCACCTCTCATCAGGCCCAAGCTGCTGCCGACGCAGGATCGCGCTAGCCCGGGCGAAGTGCTCGTCACGGTCGGGCGAGACGGCGCTGCTCTCCAGCTCGTCGGCCGCGCGGCGCGCCGCGTCGGCCACGGGCGCGCCCCACGAGGTCCTGGTGACATCGGCCACGGCCATCTCGCGCAGCACGGGCACCGCGTCGAGCACGTGAAGATCCACCAGGGCCCGGCAGGCCTCGTAGCGGACGTCGGGTGAGGGGTGTCGCAGCGCTGTGACGAGCGGGTGGTAGGCCCGGGGGTCGCCGACCTTGCCGATCGCGCGGGCGGACCGGGCCGCCACCCGTGGGTCGCCGTCGGTCAGGCCCACAAGCAGCTGGTTGAGGGCGCGAGCCTCGCCTACGACGCCAAGCACCCTGATCGCCTCGATGCGCAGGTTGCGGTCGGGCCCCTCGGCCATAGCCAGCAGCGAAGGCAGGGCCGGCGCCCCGATCACACCCAGCACCCAGGCCGCACGCTTGCGCACCTCCGAGGTGGGCGACTCTAGCAGCTGTGTCAGCGGCCCCACCGCGGGCTCGCCCAGCACACCCAGGGCAAACGAAGCCTGGGTCCGCAGGGACTCATCGCTCCCGCAGAGGTCAGCAATTAAGGCCGTGATGGCATCGGGTGTCGTGTCCATGGATGGCCTCTACTTCCCTTGTCGTCCTGTCGCTCGCAGCACCTCGCGGATGCCCCGCAGCCGAGTCTGAAGCAGTGCCTGTGCCCTGGTGATGTCGAGGGTGCAGTTGCGCGGGCGGCGCGAGGGGCTCTCGGTGCTCAGGCCCGCGGGGATGCCCGCCGGGTCGACGCCCCAGGCCTGGGCGATCAGCGACCCAAGCTCGTAGCGGCTCACCCGCTCGGCGCCGGCAATGTTCAGGATGCCGCCATAGCTCAGGCCGGCCAGCTCGAGCAGGGCGGCGGCCAGGTCCTCAACGTAGATCGGGCAGCGGTACTCGTCGGTGAAGAGCACCGCCGCGGTCCGCCCCTCGGCCACATCAAGCGAGAAGCGCGAGATCTTGTCGATCGGGTCGAACCCGTAGATCAACGAGGTGCGGACGATCGCCGCCCCCGGGTGGGCCTCGGCGACCAGGGCCTCGGCGCGGGCCTTGGCCAGGCCATAGTCGCTGATCGGCGCGGGCGGGTCCACCTCGCTGTACGGGCCCTCGCGCTCGCCGTCGAAGATCACATCGCTCGACATATGGATCAGCCGGGCCCCGACAGCGGCCGCGGCGCGGGCCACATGCCCCGTACCCCTGGCGGTGACAGGCATCACATCAGGGCCGGTCTGGATGAAGGCCGTGTGGATCACCAGGTCGGGGCGCAGCCGGTCGAGGCAATCCTCGACCGCCAGCGGGTCGCGCACATCGAGGGGCGCCCAGGTTACGCCCTCGCGCGCTGGCGGCTCGTGGCTGAAGTAGCTCGCGGCGACGGCGTGGCCGGCCGCGGAGGCCTGGCGCACCAGGGCGCTGCCCAGATAGCCTGTGCCGCCGGTGATGAAGATACGGCTCATAGCGTGGACCGCTCCTCCCCGTCGATCTGGGTGAGGGCCGCCTTGGCCGCGGACTGGGCGGCGGACTGCTTGCTCGGGCCGCGGCCGATCCCCAGCGAGCGCTCGCCCACAAGCACCTCCATCGTAAACTCGCGCTGGTGGTCGGGCCCGCGCACCTCGAGGGTGCGATAGGTGGGCGTCTGATTGAAGCGGGCCTGGGCCTGCTCTTGCAGGCGCGTGCGGTAGTCGATCTCGGCTGTGCCGCTAAAGACCGCCTCGATCTGGCGCTCGAGGAAGGGGGTGATAAAGGCCCAGGCTGCGTCAAGCCCCTGGTCGAGGTAGACCGCGCCGATGACGGCCTCGAAGACGTCGGCGAGCAAAGGGGCGCGATTGCGGGCCGTGGGCGTGTCTTCGCCGCGGCTGATCCGGATGTGGGCGCCGAAGTCGAGGCCGCGGGCGAAGCTGGCCAGGGTGCTCGTCTTGACCAGAGCGGCCCGCAGTGCGGTCAGATCGCCCTCGCTACGATCGGGGTAGCGGGTGTAGAGCCAGGATGCTGCGATGAAGTTTAGCACGGCATCGCCGAGGAACTCGAGCCGCTCGTTCGCTGTCAGGCCGGGGATGCGCTCGGGGTGCTCGTGGATAAAAGAGCGATGGACGAACGCGCTCTGGAGCAAGCGCTCGTCGTTGAACGGGATCCCGATGAGTTCTTCGAGCCTGCTAGCCATATTCAGGCAGCCTGCACAACAGACGGCGACAACGCATCTTAATTGTACAGGCTGCTCCCGACGTTGGCTAGATGTAGCGGCGCAAAATCACGCAGACGTTGTGGCCGCCGAAGCCAAACGAGTTGCTCAGCACCACATTCAGCGCGGCGGGGCGGGGCGTGCTCGGCACATAGTCGAGGTCGCAGGCAACATCGGGCACCTGCAGGTTGATCGTCGGCGGGAGGGTGCCGTGCTGCATGGCCAGGATGCTCACCACCGCCTCGATGGCGCCCGCGGCGCCCAGCAGGTGGCCGAACTGCGACTTGCTGGCGCTCACCGGCGGGGCAGTGTCGCGACCGCCGAAGACCTGCTTGATCGCCGCGGTCTCGACCGGGTCGCCGGCGGGGGTGCTGGTCGCGTGGGCGTTGATGTAGTCGATATCGCCGGGCTTCAGCCCGGCCCGCCCGAGGGCCAGCTTGATCGCCCGGGCCACCCCGGCGCCATCCTCGGCGAGGTTCGAGATATGGTAGGCGTCCGAGGTGGCGGCGTAGCTCGCGACCTCGGCCAGGATGCGGGCCCCACGGGCCTGGGCGTGCTCCAGGTCCTCAAGGATCAGGGTGGCGGCGCCCTCGCCCATCACGAAGCCGTCGCGCTCGGCGTCGAAGGGGCGCGAGGCGGTCTCGGGGCTATCGTTGCGGGTCGAGAGCGCGCGCATCGCGTTGAAGCCGGCGATGCCGATCGGCGTGATGCTGGCCTCGCTGCCGCCCACGATGATCGCCTTCGCCCAGCCGCGCCTGATCGTCTCGGCCGCCTCGCCGAGAGCGTGGGCCGAGCTG
>JAAXUL010001330.1 GCA_013336035.1 Chloroflexales bacterium | reverse complement strand
CCCGGCCAGCTGCAGCGGCTCGGACTTTGCGCGGGCGGCCTCGGCGGGGGCGAGCATACCGGCGCGCACCATGGCGTCGAGCACCTGGGCCTGGCGGGCGGCGGCCGCCTCGTGGTGGGCGAAGGGGTCGTAGCGGGCGGGGGCCTGGGGCAGCCCGGCGAGCAGCGCCGCCTCGGCCAGGTCGAGCTCGCGCGCGGGCTTGCCGAAGTAGGTGCGCGCCGCCGCCTCGACGCCGTAGCTCAGCCCGCCGTAGTAGACCTGGTTGAGGTAGAGGGCCAGGATCTCGTCTTTCGACAGGCTGGCGGTGAGCTTGAGCGCGAGTACGGCCTCGCGCAGCTTGCGCTCGAGGCTCTGCTGGCGCGCCAGATCGGGGTCGAGCAGGAAGGTGCGCGCCAGCTGCTGGGTGATCGTCGAGCCGCCGGCCACGATGGCGCCGCTGCGCAGATTGCTCCAGGCGGCGCGCAAGATACCGCGCGGGTCGAGGCCGGGGTTCTGGTAGAAGCTGGCGTCCTCGGCGGCGACGGTGGCCTGGCGCAGCGCCGGGGCGATCGCGTCGAGCGCCACCGGCCGCTGGCGCCCGCTGAGCGGGTCGGGCTGCTCATAGAGCAGCGCGCCGCCCCGGTCGAGGACGCGCGTATTGCCGAGCGCCGCGCGCGCGCGCAGCTGCCCGGGCGCGGGCAGCGGCGTCGTGTGCCAGAGCCAGAGCCCGAGTAGCGCGGACGCGAGCGCGAGCGCGCCCAGGCCGCGCAGGCCCCAGCGCCAGAGCGCACGGGCCAGAGGAGATCGCCATAGCGAGCGAGGGAGCAGCATTTGTTGCCCGCGGGTTCAGTGAATCGGTGCCGATGCTCATATTAACGAGCGGGCAGAGCGAAAAGTTCCTCATAGCAACGCCCTATAGTCGGGTTATAATTCAAAGAGGCTCTTACCCTGATAACGTACTGCCGGAGGCCATCATGCCCACCCGAGATGAGTGGCACGCCATGCTCGAGCAACGGCTGCCGCCCCGGACCACCTACGTCGCGCGTAATCGGGCCATCACCGCGCTCTACGCCCGCTGGTATCTGCAAGAGCCCTGGCTGTTCCAGTGGGCTGGGATGGCCTCATTCGCCTCTGACCAGGTCGGGGTCGCCCTCGTGCTGGTCGAGATGCTGAACTCGCCCCACGGCGCGCTGGCCGAGCAGATCTCGTCCGCGCAGGCGAAGGGCCTGCTCGAGCTCGGCTTCGAGCTGTATGGTCGTGTCCTCGGCATGGCGCTCTCTATCCCCATGGCCCTGCACGACGCGGCGACCCACCAGCTGCTGCTCGACGACCTCGAGCTGATCAAGCAGGGGAATGACGCGATCTTCAACGACATCGGCTGGGCCCACCTGGCCTACTCCACCGGCGGCCTCAAGGCTGTCGCCGCGAATGTGCGCGAGAGCGAGCAGGGCGACCTGCTGGACGGCTTCCGCATGCTTGACGAGGGCGCCCACCAGCTGAGCGGCGCGAGCGGCGAGGCAGACTATCGGGCCGGCGCCGAGCTGATCCGCAAGGGCTCGGTCGCCATGCTCCGCCACGAGCAGATGAACGTCCTGCCGACCTACTTCGATCAGATGTCCGACCTGGGCAAGATCTTCGCCTCGGTGGGCGCCTGGCTCGACTTCGAGGGCGCCACGGGCCTGAATGGCCAGCCGTGGTTCGGCGGACACTACGGCGCGCTCGCGATCGTGTCGGGGAGCAGGAGCGTGACCAACCCGGTTGATCGCTGGGAGTGGATCGAGCGCGATGTGCTGCCGAAGTGGGCCAGGGTCAGCGCGGCCTATGGCGAGCGCTGCGCGATGCACCGCAGGCTGGTGGCCCTGGCCAACCAGGCCCCGACGATGCTCCAGCAGGCCGCCGGGCTCATGAACATCGTCTACCCGGCGCTCGGCCTGCGCTCCAATCAGCAGGCTCGCGTGGCCCTCCCCAGCCTAGTACAGCCTGCCTGAAGTCCCTTGCCGGTTTGCCGTGCCGAGGAGGCGCAGGCCTTCGCGCCCTCGCGTCCTAACCCACAGCGGATTTCGGGAAAGCTGTACTAGCGGCCCGACAATGCCATTGGCGGCCCGGATAATGCCATTGGCGGCCCGAATAATGCCATTGACGACCCGGATAATGCCACTGTGGGGTGGGAGGCGATGACGCGAGGAGGCGATGACGCGATGGCATTCGCATCCTCGCATCCTCGGCTCGCCGAACCCGCTACGGACTTCCAAAAGGCTGTACTAGTACTCCGTCCGAGCATTCTTGAAGGGTTGAGCGACATCGGCTATCCTGAGCGATAGACACGCAGGTCTGTCGCTCAGGAGCCAGCCGTGAACAAGAAGTATCATATCCACCTCACTGCCGACG
>JAAXUL010000490.1 GCA_013336035.1 Chloroflexales bacterium | reverse complement strand
TCGGCAGAGCGGTCGGCGGCGGCGTGGGCGGGGCGTCGGTCGGCGGGGCGTCGGTCGGCGGGGCTGTCTCTTGGTTGGCGACGCTGACGGTAGCGCCCGCCGTGGGCGCGGCCGCGCTGAACAGCCCGAGGCTGCCAAGCCCGCCGAGGGCCAGCAGCAGGGCCAGGGTGACGGCGATGGTGCAGCCCTGCTGGCCACCGAGCTGGGCAAAGATGCTGCGCTGTGGCGGTGATGGATCGCCCTTGGTATTGAGCGACGCCTCTTGCTCCGGGAGGAGCGGCGTCTTCTGCTCAGCGGGCGGCTCCTTATGCTCGGGGGGCGGCCCAACAGGCTCAGGGCGCGCGGTGGCCGCCAGGCCATTGAGGGCGCCCCAGAAAGCTATGGCGCTCTTGAAGCGCTTCTCGGGCTCGCGGCGGAGCGCCTGGGCGAGTACCTCGGCCACCGCGGGGGGCACGCCGGGCGGCCAGACTGCGGGAAAGCGCGGCCCCTCGACAATGTGGGCGCGAACGGCGCGGGCGGGCGTGTCGGCCTTGAACAGCGGCTGGCCCATCAGTATCTCATAGGCGATACAGGCCAGAGCATAGCGGTCGGCGGGGGGGCCCGCCACCTGGCCATCCCAGATCTCGGGGGCGATATAGCCTGGTGTCCCAAGGACGCCGCCGCTGACGCTGAGGCTGACACTGCCCTCGGCGCTGGCGCGGGCGAAGCCAAAGTCGCTGATCAGAGGCTGGCCGCGCCTGGCCAGCAGGATATTGGCAGGCTTAAGATCGCGGTGGACCAGGCCGGCCTCGTGGGCGTAGTCGAGGGCCTCGCAGATCGGGCGCAGCAGCGCCAGGGCCTCGCCCCAGGGCAGGGGCCCTCGGCTGGCCAGGCGGTCGGTGAGACTATCGGCGGCGAGCTCCATAGCGATGTAGGCCCGGCCGCCATCGCTGTCGACATCGAAGATCCTGATGATCCCCGGGTGGTCGAGGCGGGCCACCGTGCGCGCCTCGCGGAAGAAGCGCTCGACAAACTCGGGGTCGCCGAGGAACTTTGGATGCAGGACCTTGAGCGCCACCTCGCGCCCGAGGACCGTATCCATGGCCCGGTAGACCACGGCGAAGCCCCCGCTGCCGATCTGGGCGAGGGGCTGATACTTCCCAAGGGCTGGCAAGGGGTTGGACATTGGTTCCTTCCCCGAGGGCAGCTGTCGTGAGGTGTGGGCGACGCTCTGGTTGGGCCCGACTGGTGGCCTGAGAGATTATAGCATGAGGGCCTGGCCCTATCTCCCAAACAGGTAGAGAGGCCCCGGGTTGCGAGCGCGGATGGTCAGCGTGGGGACATACCACGACGAGCTGTCGTGCTCTTCGACGTAGAGGGCCTGGCGGGCCTGCATCACGGCCCGCTGGAGCGACTCGCCGCGGGCGAGGGTCTTGTACATCACCTCGGTGAAGCGGGTGGCGGCGAGCGAGCGCACGGTGAGCTGCATCGCCACCACGGCGGGCACGCCGGCCGCGCTGAGGGCCGGGGCGATCCCCGTCAGCAGGCCGGCCTCGCCGGACGTGGCGCCCTGGCACGAGCAGAGTACCACTAGCCGCGTCTCGTCAAAGAGCGGCATCAGCTGCGTGGATGGCACGCGGTCCCAGGCGCCGTCGGGGCCGTCGAAGACGAGCCATCCCTGCCCGTCAGCGTAGCGCCCGTGGCCGACAAAGTGGATGATGTCGGGCTGCGGCCCGACCAGCATATAGTCGACAATCGCGCGGCGGGTGGCCGGGCTGATCTCATCCATCACCACATCGCCGCTCTCGAGCAGGTGGCCCCACGCCGCCACACGCTCGGCGCGCTCGCGCTCGCGGTCTTCGGCGTTGATACCCGCGTGTGGGGTGATCGCCAGGATGCGCAGGGCGCCGTTGCGCGGCTGAGGCGGCGGGATGGGCTCGGCCAGGTCGAGGTGGCGCGTGCAGCTCGCCAGGCGGCTCTGGCTCAGCAGTATCGGCGCCGGCCCGCTGTCCCAGAGGAGCTCCCAGGGTAGCGCGGCGAGCTCGATCGCGGTGGGCGGAAAGTGCAGGTGCAGGGCCAGCGAGCGGCCCTCGGCCCTGGCGTAGTCGCGCATGGTGCCCAGGGCCTGGGCGCTCTGCGGGTCTGCCACCAGGGCCCGGTGGAGGGCCTGGCCGACCTGCCGGTGGCTATCTCCGCGCAGGCTCCCGTCAGCGTCGGCCAGGCCAAGGGCCCGCAGCCGCTCGATCTCCTCGGGGGTGAGGGTGCCGCTTGGGAACTGGAGCAGGTCGAGGGCCCGCACGACGGCGTCAAGGTCAGCCTTGTCATAGGGCGACACGAATGTGCTCTCGCGGCTGCCGATCACATTCGCTTCCCACTTTATCTCTGCCCTCTCACGGCCCTTGTCGTCTACGTGCAGCGCAAAGCGCAGGGTCAGGGGCACCTCCTGGGGGTGGCGCTCGTGATGGGTCGCATATGCGCCCGCCTCGGGGGTATCGCGGGCTGGCTGCCCGACCGCAAGGGCCCGGGGCGCGACGCGCACAAAGGCCTGGGCAGACAGCTCATAGGCCTGATCGCTCGTATCGCGGTAGGACACCGTCAGCTCGAGGGGGACACGCTGGCCGAGCTCGTTGGGCCTTGGGCGCACCGAGATAATCATGCGCGCCTCGCGCCCCGGGGCGACCCCTGCCAGCACGGGTGCGTTGTTCAGCTCGAAGCGGCGCGGCTCGCGCAGCTGTATGCTGCGGGCCGGCCCGAAGCCCCAGTTCCCCAGCACCACCGTGATCGTATTCCACTCCTGCTCGACAAAGTCGTGCTCGACGATCAGCGCGACCCGCAGCTCGGGGAGCTTGCCGTGGCGGCGCACCTCGCTGGCGCAGGCCTCCGCGCGCTCGCTGTCGAAGACCTCGTCATAGAGACGGGCGGCCTCCTGGAAGAGGCTGACCACAAGGCGCGCGTCGGACCGCTCGGCGCCGAGCGACTGGCGGGCCGCCTGCTCATAGATCTCAGCGGCACGCCGCTTCTGGCCCAGGTTCATGTAGGCCTCGGCCGCGTGCTCAAGGTCGCCCACCCGCAAGGCCAGGTCGGCGGCCTTCTCCCAGTGCTGTAGATCGATGCGCACAAGCAGGGCGTCGGCGAGCCGGTCGGCCTGCTCGTAGACGCTGGCGGCCCGCTCGAGTTGCCCGCGCTCAAGCAGCAGGTCGGCGGCCTCGTGCAGGCGCTCGGCGGCGAGTAGCTGCTCGACTTTTCGCTCCCAGGGGACCCGCGAGCGCGTGACGGAGATCGAGCGCTCGGTCTGGCCCGCCTGCTTGAACAGCTCGGCGGCCTTCGCCTTGTCGCCGGCCTGCTCGTAGAGAGCGGCGGCGTCGGCCAGGCGGCCTAGCTGCTCGTAGAGCTGCGCGGCCTCAAGGGTCTCGCCGGTGCGAAGCAGATGGCCGGCGAGGCCGAGCAGGTCGCCGGCGGAGCGGTAGGCGTCACGGGCCCGCTGGATCTCGCCCGCCTGCTCCCAATAGGGGGCGGCCTGGTCAGGCAGGTCTATGTGCTCATAGATGCGGGCGGCCTCACGGGGGCGGCCCAGGCGTCTGCCGTAGAGCATCGCGCCGGCGATCGGGTCGCCCCGCAGCACAAAGGCGGCGGCCGCGCCCTCGAGATCGCCCGCCGCCAGCAGGACATCGGGCAAGGCAAGTGTCTGGGGCACGGCCCGCAGCCGCACCGCATAGATCCCGCCCTTGAGGTCGGCGGCGTAGACGATGCCCTCGTGGACCACAGGGCTGGCCGTGGGGTTGTCGCCCAGCGTTACGCTCCAGCGCTCGTCGCCTGTGGCCAGGTCGAGCGCGTAGAGCTGCCCGCTCTCACAGGGGAAGAGGACGAGGTCGTCCACAACGACGGGCAGGGCCGTGACGTGGTGCGAGGTAGGGAAGCGCCATAGCTCGGCCCCGTCGGCAGCGCTCAGGGCGCGCAGAGCGTAGGAGTCGACCCGATCCTGCACGCGGTCGCCGATCAGCACCATGGCGGGCCCCGCGGCGGGGGGCGACGAGAAGCTCTGGCCGCGCTCGCCGCGGATCTTCCAGCGCAGGGCGCCGCTCTGCAGATCGACGGCGTAGAGGAAGCCGTCCCAGGCGCGCGCCAGGGCGGCGCCAGCGACGATCGTCGGGCGGGTGGCAAACCAGCCGGCCCCGCCGAAGCGCCAGCGCTCACGGCCGTCGGCCAGCTCGTAGGCCACGAGCTGCTCGCCGCGCCCGCCGGCGACGACGACACCCTCGGCAACGGCGGGCGCTGCCGGGCCCCAGGCGATGAGGGGGACAGACCAGCGCTCGCCCCCGGTGGCCGCGTCGAGGGCGTGCAGGCGCCCCGCGGCCGTAGCGACAACGACCGTGCCCTCGGCGCAGGCGGCGCCCGAGTAGCTGTGGCTGGCGCCGTCGAAGCTCCAGGTCACCGCCCCTGTAGCGCCGTCGATGGCCACGAAGTAGTGGCTCTGTCCAGGGGTAGCGCGAGGGTCGTACGGGCCGACGAAGACGCGGGCGCCGTCGCTCGCCAGCGCGTAGGCGGCGCCGGCCTCGGGCAGCCTGTGCTCCCAGCTAATGGCGCCCGTGGCGAGGTCGAGGCCAACGATCGCCCCATCGTCAGTCGCGAGGCAGAGGCGTCCGCCGGCGAGAGCCGGGTAGCAGCGCGGGCAGGGCAGACGTCGGCCAGTCTCGGCGTGCCAGACGAGCGAGCCGGCGATGCCGGGCGGGGCGGGGCGGGGGGCACCACAGGCGGGACATATCTCGGCGGCAAGGATTAACTCGCCACAAGTATGGCAGAAGATCGCGCTAGCTGTAGCCATGTGGCTCCGCTCAGCAGCAGACGAGAGGGTCAGGGCTGGATACGTAGAACGCAGCTAAATTATAGCACACTACGATCAGTCGTAGCTATTTATTAGGCCTCGATTGCGCCCCAACCCAATTGCCCGTATAATAGGCGCTATCCTCCCCTAAAGTATGGTGACTGAGTAATCGCCCCCTGGCCCAAGGTTGAGCCACAGGAGCAGCATTCATGGCAGGTCGCAACGGTGCGCCTATGCCCGAGGCCCAGATGCAGATCGAGAGCATCGGCCTGAGCTTTGGCGGTGTGCAGGCCCTCTCGGGCATCAGCTTCAGCATCTACCCGGGTACCATCCAGGCGATCATTGGCCCGAACGGCGCCGGCAAGACGAGCCTGCTCAACTGCATCAGCGGCCTCTACAAGCCTCAGAAGGGCAAGATCCGCTTCGAGGGACGCAACCTGATCGGCCTGGCCCCGCATGAGATCGCCCGCCTCGGCATCGCCCGTTCGTTCCAGAATATCGAGCTGTTCCGCCACATGAGCGTGGTAGACAACCTCATGCTGGGCCGCCACGTGCATATGCGCGGCGGCGTGCTGAGCGGCGGTCTGTACTGGGGCATCGGCCAGCGCGAAGAGATCGCCCACCGCGAGGCCGTCGAGCAGGTGATCGACCTGCTCGAGATCCAGGCCATCCGCAAGAAGACCGTCGGCTCGCTCTCCTACGGCCTCCAGAAGCGGGTCGAGCTAGGGCGCGCCCTGGCCATGGCCCCGCGGCTCCTGCTGCTCGACGAGCCGATGGCCGGCATGAACAACGAGGAGAAGGAGGACATGGCCCGCTTCATCCTCGACATCAGCGAAGAGCAGCGCACCACCATCGTGCTGATCGAGCACGATATGGGCGTGGTCATGGACATTAGCGACAATGTCGCCGTACTCGAGTTCGGCCAGCTGATCGCCTACGGCACCACCGACCAGGTTAAGTCGAACCCCAAGGTCATCGCGGCCTACCTCGGCCACGACCACGCTAACCGGTAGCGGTTCGGTGGCGAGATCTCTACCGTGACAAACAGGGCCTTTTCGGGTATTATCTCTCATATCTTTTTGTTATTCAACAGATGCCCAGCTTTTATCAGAGAGGATAGGAGCGTATGGCCGACGACACTCTGCCCCGCCTGCTCATACGCAATGCCGAGCGCCTGGGCGAGAAGGTCGCGCTGCGCGAGAAGGAGTTCGGCATCTGGCAGACTGTCACCTGGCGACAGTTTGCCGAGCATGTGCGCGCCTTCGCCATGGGCCTGCGGGCCCTCGGCCTGCAGCGCGACGACACCGTGGCGATCATCGGCGACAACCGCCCCGAGTGGCTCTACGCCGAGCTAGGCGCCCAGGCCATCGGCGCGATCAGCGTCGGCATCTACCAGGACTCGGCCCCAGAGGAGGTCCGCTACATCCTTCAGGCCACCGAGGCCCGCGTGATCGTCGCCGAGGACCAGGAGCAGGTCGATAAGA
>JAAXUL010001329.1 GCA_013336035.1 Chloroflexales bacterium | reverse complement strand
GCGATGATCAGGTGCCGGTCGAGCAGGGCGCGCAGCGGGCGGCGCAGCCCCAGCCCGGCTATCTCCTCGAGCAGATCGCGGGGGCCCGGGGCGCCGAGCAGCGCGGCGATCGCCCGCATCGCGGCGCGCTCGTCCTCAGCCAGGCCGCTGTCAACCTCGCGCAGAAGGTAGCGCTCGATATGCTCGACCTCGGCCAGGCGCCCGATCAGCCTGGCGGGCTGCCCAGAGCGGCGCAGCGCGTCGGCCGCCAGAATGAGCAGCTGGGGGTTGCCCTCAGTGGCGGCGATCAGCTGGTCGGCCGCGCCGCTGGCGAGGTCGAGGCCGGACCGCGCGAGGAGCTCGCGCGCGGCGGCGAGCTCGAGGCCAGAGAGCGTGATGCTCTCGCTGGGCCAGCGCAGGCTCAGGGCGTGGCGCGTGGTGATGAGCAGCTGGGGGCCCCCGACGCGCGCCAGGGGCTCGAGCCCCTCGATGCAGCGCAGGATCATCGGGTCCGCCTCGGCGTGCTGCAGGTCGTCGAGGCAGATCAGATACGGGCGGTCCTGCAGCTGGCCCAGCAAATAGTCGAGCAGCACCTGCGGGGGTGGGCCGCCCGAGCCGGCGCGCTGGAGCAGCGCCCAGAGCTCGGGGCGCCCATCCCAGGCAAGCAAGGCCCCCAGGGCCCAGAGCAAGCTCTCAAAGCGCTCCTCTGGCCGGAAGGAGTGCCAGAAGACGTGCTCGGGGCGTCCAAAACGCCTGGCCAGCGCCGCGGCCAGCGCCGTCTTGCCCACGCCCGGCCGGGTCCGGGTCTGTCGCCCGCCGCACCAGCTGCTCGACCTCGGGCCGTACGGCGGGCGCGATCTGGTGCAGCGGCGGCAGGGCGCCCGGCTGGCCAATCAGCGCGGCTATCTGGCCTGATGTGGTGGGGCGATGATTAGTAAGGAGGACGTAGAGCGTCACACCTAGCGCGTAGACGTCCGAGCGCGGCTCGGGGCTGCCGCGCCACTGCTCCAGCGGCGTGTAGCCAGGGGTTCCGAGCGCTATTGCGCCGCCTGGTTTCTGCACTGAGCGGCCGATGCCGAAATCGATCAGCCAGAGTCGCCCGCCGCTGTCGCAGAGCAGGTTGGCCGGCTTCACATCGAGGTGGAGGGTGTGGCGCGCGTGCAGATAGACCAGGGCTGAGCAGGCATCGTGGACATAGCGGAGCGCCTCATCCTCCGGCAGGCCCCCGCCGCGCTGATTGAGCAGCTCTTGTAGGCTCACCCCCTCGACGTACTTCATAACCAGGCAGTGCTCATCGCTGAGGTAGGCGTAGACCTCGGGGATGTTCGGGTGGCCGGGCGTCTTGAGCGCGACCAGCAGCTCGGCCTCGCGGGCCAGGCTCTCGAGCTGGGTTGCCCGAATATGGGCCGGCTGGGCGAGGTCCAGCCGCAGGCGCTTGATCACGCACGGGCCATCGAAGAGCTGCGTGTCGAGGGCGTGAAAGGTCTCGGCGAAGCCGCCGCGGCCAATGAACCCGGTGATGCGGTAGCGGCCCCCCGGGCCAAGCGTGGCGCCAGGCAGGAGCGAGTCGGAGGTCTGGGCGGCCGAGATATTCAGCGTATCAGGGGTGATGGGCGGCGGATCCGCCGGGGCGTCGCCCTGGGGCGGCGCGCGAGTCGTATGGTCGGGCCATGCAGACAGGGGCGACGGCAGAGTCGTGTCGCCGGAGTCTGCGCCCAGCACGCCGCACACTGCACACCCTGGCGTGCCGGGTGGGAACGGCTGGTGACAACGAGGACAGGTCATGCTTGCTCTCCGAAGTTGGTCACAAGGGCCTTTGGCCGTATCCAGAGCAGGCTCTGCCGCAGCTACTGGCTCGGCACGATCAGAGTAGAGATCAGATTGTTCAGGGCGTCGCGCAGCTCGGCCCGGTCGCCCACGCGCCACACATCGCCCGCCCGGTCCCAGTAGAAGTCGCCGATGACCAGGTCGTCGTCGCCCACCGACGAGAAGACGGCGATGGACATATCGGCGCCCAGGGTGTAGCTGGGGAAGACGTAGGGCGGGACAGTGCCGGCGCGCGAGGCGTTGCTCAGGCGCCAGCCGCCGATGGTGACGGCGCTCCGGCCCATGTTGTGGATCTCCACGTACTCCTCGCTCGAGTCAGGGAAGCTCGGGTCGCGCAGCACGACATCGAGGATCTCGACGGTGCCGGCCGCCGTCGCCGTGGCGGTGGGCATAGCAATGACGCGCGTCGCCGTGGGGGTCGGCATGCCCGTCGGCAGGGCCCGCTGCGCGCTGTACGGCAGGTACTGGCGCACTGCCTGCGCTGGCCTCGCGGTCGCCGCCGTGGTCGCTGCCGGGGCCTCGGTCGGCCATGGGGCCGCGGTCGGCACCGGGGCCCCGGTCGG
>JAAXUL010000489.1 GCA_013336035.1 Chloroflexales bacterium | reverse complement strand
ATCGAGACCGAGCTGGTGCGGAAAGATGGGTCTTTGTTTGACGCGTTCCTCCGGATGGGGGCGGTGCGAGACAGCGACGGGACGATTCTGCACACACGCGCCACTGTCATCGACATTACGGCGCGCAAGGTCAAGGTGCTGACACTGCACTCCGCCAAGGGGTTGGAGTTTCCCTTTGTCGCCGTGGTCGGCCTCGACGCAGGTAGGCTGCCCCGGCAGAGCGATGGGCTGCCGCCCGAGGAGGAGGCCGCAGTGCAGGATGAGCAGCGCCGACTCTTCTACGTCGGCTGCTCGCGCGCCATGCGGGCCTTGCTCGTCTGCGGCTCCCAGGAGGCGCCCTCACCGTTCCTCGACGGCCTCCGCCCACCGCACTGGGAGCGCGGCGAGGGGTAGTCTCTCGCCTGCGCATGCGGTATGCTGCAACCGCACCTTCTTTGACCACGACGCATCGTTATGGATAGCCCATGCATCGCATCAAGCTCACCACTGTGCTCGCCAGCGGCCCCGGGAGTATCGCCGAGATCGCAGGGCGCCTCGCTCGCCGTGAGATCCAGCTCGATGCCAGCGGCGTCGCTGAGCTCGGCGAGAGCGACCTGACCTTCTTGCTTGCTGCCATTCCCGCCGGCTGGGACTTTGTCGAGCTGGGCGAGGTGATCGACCCGACGACTCTTTCGGCAGGGGTGGCAGCGCAGCTCTCGGCCTGGCTAAACCGACGTCACGGACGCCCGGACCCGGCGCCAGAGGTGGCCACGGTGGCACCGGCGGCTGGCGAGGAGCCCCAACTGATCCTGATCCCCGCACCGGAAGCAGCGATGGTGGCGCCCGACCCTGAGGCAGACCCCTTGCCGGCCCTTGCCCCCGAGCCCTCAGCGCCAGCGCCGTACCCCGCAGCCCATGTCCGTGGACGCCTGGAGGGTCTGGTGACCCGCCAGCTCCTCGGCCCCTGGGACGGGCCAGACGAGCTCGTGGACGAGCCGTCGGTGCGCGGGCGCTACCTGGTCGGGATGCTTGCCCCGCGTGGCAGCACGGGGCTCCCCGAGGAGTACGATGACAGCGACCCAGGCGGAAGCGATGGCGAGGACGGTATCACCGACGCGCCGGCGCCCAAGGCCGCCACCGCGATGCTGCCCACCTCGATCGGGCTCACCTTCGCCGTCTCCACGCACGCCACGGCCCTCCAGGTGACCGCCCGCTGGGGGCGCTACGAGCGCGTCGAGGTCCAGGACGAGCGCTTCACAAAGCCGGACGGCACCTACCGCCGGGTCTGGCAGCGCATCCCCATGAAGGGGAGCTTGCCGCCCCTGCCACTGAAAGAGGGGAAGCTGCGGGCGATCCCTCCCTGCCCTGAGCTCCCTGACGTGACCATCCAGGGTCGCATCCGCAAGCGCGCCAACGAGTGGATCGTCACCCTCTTCCTCGTCAACGGGCAGGAGGAGCCGAAGGTTCGCAAGGACAGCGCCTGGGTCTTCCAGCCCGAGCTGATCGTCGCCGACGCCGACGGCACGGGCATCTTCCAGCGCCGCTTGCTGCCCCACGACCAGCACGACCCCGAGGAGCAGCAGATGGCGATGCTCTACCGCAACCAGGTGGAGTTCGCCGTCGGCCATGGGGTCGCCGTGGGCGCCCAGCTCGAGCCGGGCCACGCTGACTGCGCCGTGAAGGTCTGGACGAGCATCCTCCCCACCTACGAGGTGCCGCAGACCACCCCGCCGACCGCAGAGGACTACCCCGCCCTCGCGGACCTCACCATCGATATGCAGGTGCTGGCCGACGTGCCGGACGGCCACTTCCACACGCACCTGGGCCCCCTCGCCGCGGGCTACGCCGCCTGGATCGCCTCCCAGGAGCAGCGCCTCCTTAGCCCCGCGCCCGACCTCGCACCGTACCTGGACGCGGCGAAGGCCGCCCTCGCCAATTGCCGGCAGGCCCTCCAGCGCATCCGTGCTGGCATTGCCTTGCTGGACCGCAACCCTCAGGCTGCCGCCGCCTTCCGCTTCGCGAACCGAGCCATGGCCCTTCAGCGCGTGCGCACCCTCTACGCGCAGGCGGTACGCCGTGGCGAGAAGCGCACGCCTGAGGCGTTCGACCTCCCCAAGGAGCACTCCTGGCGTGCCTTCCAGCTCGGCTTCCTCCTGCTGAACCTGCCCGGCCTCACCGACCTCACCCACCCGGATCGGGCGCTCCCGGCCGACGACCCCGACGTCAACCCGGCCACCACCGTGGCCGACCTGCTCTGGTTCCCCACCGGCGGCGGCAAGACCGAGGCCTACCTGGGCCTCACCGCCTACACCCTGGCCATCCGCCGGCTCCAGGGCGTCGTCGGCGACCGCAACGGTATGGCCGGCGTCGCCGTGCTGATGCGCTACACCCTGCGCCTGCTCACGCTCCAGCAGTTCCAGCGCGCCGCGGCCCTGATCTGCGCCTGCGAGGTCATCCGCCGCGAGGACCCCGCCCGCTGGGGCGACGAGCCGTTCCGCATCGGGCTCTGGGTCGGCCAGCGCTCGACGCCCAACTGGGTCAAGGACGCCGACGAGGCCATCCGCCAGTTCAAGAAGGGCGCCAACGCCAGTGGCGGCACGCCCTACCAGCTCAAGCACTGCCCCTGGTGCGGCACCGCGATCGAGCCCGGGCGCGACCTGGCCGCCGAGCTACCCGAGCAGGGCCGCAGCCGCGTGCTGACCTACTGTGGCAGCTTGATGAGCGGGTGCCCCTTCACCTCCAAGCAGGCCCCCGGCGAGGGGCTGCCGGTGATGGTGGTGGACGAGGAGATCTACCACCGCCTGCCCTCGCTGCTCATCGCCACGGTCGATAAGTTTGCCCAAATGCCCTGGAACGGGCGCACCGCCGCGCTCTTCGGCCGCATCAGCGGCTACTGCGAGCGCCACGGCTACCTGACGCCCGATATGGAGCACAACGTTCAGAGCCACCCGGCGATCAAGAATATGAGGGTGGAGCCGGCGCGCGTGCTGACCGAGGGCATCCTCCAACTCCGGCCGCCGGACCTGATCATTCAGGACGAGCTGCACCTGATCAGCGGCCCGCTGGGCACGCTCGTGGGGCTCTACGAGACGGCGGTTGACCAGCTCGCCACCTGGCAGCACGGCGACAAGCGCATCCGCCCCAAGGTGATCGCCTCGACGGCGACCATCCGCCGCGCCGCCCAGCAGGTCCACGGCATCTTCCTTCGCGATGTCACCATCTTCCCGCCCCAGGCGCTCGACGCCGGGCACAACTTCTTCTCGGTGCAGCGCCCACCCAGTGACGACTACCCCGGCCGGCGCTACCTCGGCATCTGCGCGCCCGGCGTGCGCCACAAGACCGCGCTCATCCAGACCTATGTCGCCTTCCTCGCCGCCGCCCAGCAGCTCTACGAGGCGCTCGGCAAGGAGCGTCCCAAGGATATCGACCCCTACATGACCCTGGTGGGCTACTTCAACGCCCTGCGCGAGCTGGCGGCGATGCGCCGGGCCACCGACGACACGGTCAGCACGCGCCTGAAGAAGATGAACCAGCGCGGGCTGGTGCGCCGTTTCCTCGACCCGTGGAACATCCAGGAGCTGACCTCGCGGCTCAGCGCGTCCGACATCCCCGAGATGCTCGACCGGCTCGAGACGCCCTTCGACCCAAGCAAGAAGGCTGAGAAGGCGGGCAAGCGCGCCGCGAAGTACCCGATCGACGTGCTCCTCGCGACCAACATGATCTCGGTCGGCGTGGACGTCGGCCGGCTGGGGCTGATGGTGGTGGGTGGGCAGCCCAAAGCCACGGCCGAGTATATCCAGGCCACCAGCCGCGTCGGCCGCAGCAAACCCGGGCTGGTCGTCACGGTCTACAACTGGGCGCGGCCCCGCGACCTCAGCCACTACGAGCGCTTCCAGCACTACCACGCGACCTTCTACCAGTACGTCGAGGCCCTCTCGGTCACGCCGTTCTCGCCGCGTGCCATTGATCGTGGGCTGAGCGCGGTGTTGGTGGCGATGGCTCGGCTGAACGAGCGCACCTACAACCCCAACCACGGCGCCGGCAAGCTGGTGACCTCGGCCCAGGTCATCCAGGATGCTCTGGCAGCGATCGTCGCCCGCGCCGGCTTTGTTGCCGACAGTCAGCGCGCGGCACTGGTACAGGTCGGGCTGAAGGCGCGCCTGGACGACTGGGCTAACCGCGTGACCGCGACCATCGGTGCAAAGCTGGGCTACCGCGGCCAGGACGACGGGACCACCGTAGGCCTGCTCGAGACGCCGGGCAACGACGACTGGAACCTCTTCGCCTGCCTGAACTCGCTGCGCGACGTCGAGCCCACGGTCAACCTGGTGCTCGACGACGGCGGACTTGATGGCGCACACCAGCCCTGGAACTACCCGGAAGTGCAGGCGGCATCTGCGCCGACCGAGACGGAGGACTAGCCCCATGGCCACCTATCCCCATCCGCGTCTCGGCGAGGTGCGCCCGAGCCAGGTCGTCTTCAGCTACGGGGTCGGCTCGCTCATCGATCTGCCCCACCTGTCGGTCCTGGTGATGGGCCTGGAGGACTGGACGGTCGATGGCGGGGTGGCCCGCCCGATCGACGAGGAGCGGCTGCTGCGCACCGTACGCTGGCAGCTCGGCGCGCAGGTGCAGAAGCTGCTCTCGCCGCCGGCGATTCCGCCCAGTAGCGGCCCCATCGACCCCTTCAGCGAGCTGATGCGCATCGGCATCCCGGTGGCGCTCTTCCCGCGCTGGATGCTCTGCCCACGCTGCCAGCGGCTGGCGCCCTTGAGCAGCGGGCTCTTCCAGCGCAAGGACGACCCGTTCCACCCCGAGCGCACCCAGTACATCCACGCCAACTGTGACAAGGACAAGAAGCCCGTGGCGGTGCCGGCTCGATTCCTGGTGGCCTGCGAGCACGGGCATCTGGACGACTTCCCCTGGGTGGAGTTCGCGCACCGCGGGCCGACGACCTGCTCGTCGCTGCTGCGGCTGATCGAGTATGGGCCGAGCGGCGAGGCCCGCGACCTGGAGGTGCGCTGCGACGCCTGTGACTCGAAGCCGCGCCGCCTCGCAGAGGCCTTTGGCGAGGAGGGTCGGGCGCGCATGCCCCAATGTCGCGGCCGGCGCCCACACCTGCGCGACTTCAGCGAGCAGCCGTGTGAGGAGCAGGTGAAGACCATCCTGCTCGGGGCCTCCAACCTCTGGTTCGCCGACACGCTGACCGCCCTGGCCATCCCGACCGAGTCCGCGAAGCTGGCGCAGCTCGTCGCGGAGAAGTGGGCCAAGCTCCAGATGGTCCAGGAGGAGGCCCAGATCGCGCTGCTCCGCTCCTTCGCCCCTGCCGATTTTGTGCCGTTCATCGGCTACAACGATGCCGAGCTCTGGCAGGAGATCGCGCGCAAGCGGGCCAACGCGCAGGCGGGCGTGGAGGACGACCCCAGCGATCTGAAGCACCTGGAGTGGGAGAAGTTCTCGCAGCCGGGGAGCCACACGCCCAGCAAGGACTTCCGGCTGCGCGAGGTCACGGCCCCGCACGGGTTCGGGAGCCTGCTCACACGGGTCGTGCTGGTGGAGCGGCTGCGCGAGGTGCGGGCGCTGATCGGCTTCACGCGCATCGATGCGCCCGGCGAGCTGGGGGGCGGGCCGGACGCTGGGGAGAGCCGGCGGGTGCCGCTCTCGCGCCAGCCCCCGGCGTGGGTGCCGGCGGCCGAGGTGCGCGGCGAGGGCGTCTTCATCCAGTTCGATGAGGTCACACTCCAGCGCTGGCAGACGGGCGCGCAGGTCAAGGCGCGCGAGAAGCAGTTCTTGAACTCGCACATGCGCTGGCGGCAGGCACGCAAGCTGACACCACTGGAGGGCGGGTTCCCAGGCATGCGCTACGTGCTGCTCCACAGCTTCGCCCACGCCCTGATGCGCCAGCTCGTGCTGGAGTGCGGCTACACCGCCGCGAGCCTACGTGAGCGGATCTACTCGCGCTCGGCGACGGATGGGGCGCCAGGGCAGGGGCCGATGGCCGGGGTACTCATCTACACGGCGGCCCCGGACAGCGAGGGCACGCTGGGCGGCCTGGTGAGCCTCGGCGAGCCGGAGCAGCTCCGCCGGCATCTCCTGGCGGCCCTGCGCGATGCGGTCCAGTGCGCCTCCGACCCGCTCTGCGCCGAGCACGCCCCGAGCACACGCGGAACGACGGTGCACGGGGCAGCCTGCCACGCCTGCCTCTTTGCGCCGGAGACCTCGTGTGAGCGGGGCAACAAGTACCTTGACCGTTCGGCCCTGGTCTCCACCATCGAGGAGGACAAGCTCGCCTACTTTGCCTCGGTGAGCGAGT